>NZ_JABWQR010000010.1:0-183743 GCF_014270125.1 Pseudomonas sp. SWRI99
ATAGCGCCAAGTCAGACACCGATAAGCTGCCCGACGTGACGCCATCGCGAGCAGGCTCGCTCCTACAGGGGAATCCGAGTGCTGGTGAATTCCAGCAAGCCACGAAACCTGTGGGAGCTGGCTTGCCAGCGAAGGCGGCCTGCCAGCCGACCAATTTTCACCGGATGTACCCGCTGCAAATGTGCGAGCGACATGCCGCATCCCCAAACCCGATTCACCCCGTCACACACCCAACCGGCACTTTCCCCGCAAACGTATCTACCAGACTCGCCACCACCATTTCCCCCATGCGCGTGCGGGTCTGCAACGTGGCGCTGGCCCGATGCGGTTGCAGCACCACCTGTTCGTTGCCAAACAACACTTGCGGCACGTTTGGTTCATCGACAAAAACATCCAGCGCGGCCCCGGCAATTTCGCCGGCAGAAAGCGCCGCAACCAGATCGGCTTCGTTCACCAGTTTGCCCCGCGCCACGTTGATCAGATAACCGTCCTTGCCCAACGCATGCAGCACTTGCGCATCGATGATCGCTTCGCCCTTGTCAGCCGCAGCGGCGAGGATCAGCGCATCGCTGTCGCGCGCCAGTTGCTTGAGGTCGGCGACGAAGGTGTGCGGTACGTCGCTCATCGGTTGCAAGTCGGTGTAGCTGATCGGGCAACCGAAGGCGGCGGCGCGTACGGCGATGGCGCGGCCGACGCGGCCCATGCCGACGATGCCGATGCGCATGCCCGATACCTGGCGGGCCAGGGGCAGCGGGGCCAGCGGTGTCGGGCTGTGCGGCCATTGGCCGGAGCGCACGTAACGATCACTGGTGCACAGGCCACGGCACACGGAGATCAGCAGGCCGATAGCGAGGTCGGCGACGTCTTCGGTGAGGGCGCCGATAGTGGCGGTGACGCGGATGCCGCGGTCGCGGGCGTAGGCCAGGTCAACGGCGTCGGTGCCGACGCCGTTGACCGCGACCACTTCCAGGTTCGGCAGTTGCGCCATCAGCGCCTGGCTGATGCCGGTGTGTCCGCCGGTGATGACGCCGCGAATGTTGGCGCCGTGTTCTTCTATATACGCGGGCTTGTCCGTTTGCTGGAAGTAGCGACGCACGGTGAACAGTTCGTCCAGACGCGTATTGATTTCGGGGATCAGGATCGGGCTCAGTTGCAGGATTTCTGGCTTCATGGCTACCTCGTTACGCAATAAAAAGGCCGGCTCAACCGCGGCCGGCAAACGGCATGGAGCTGGCCATGACGGTCATGTTCAGGACGTTGGCCGACAGCGGCAGGCCGGCGATGTAGCGCACGGCGTCGGCGACGTGTTTGACGTCGACCATTGGCTCCACGGCGATGCTGCCGTTGGCCTGGCGTACGCCTTGGGTCATGCGTACCGACATTTCCGTCAGGGCATTGCCGATGTCGATCTGGCTGCAGGCGATGTTGAATTCGCGACCGTCGAGCGCCAGGGATTTGGTCAAGCCCAGCACGGCGTGTTTGCTGGCGGTATAGGCGCTGCTGAACGGGCGGGGGGTGTGCGCAGAAATCGAACCGTTATTGATGATTCGTCCGCCCTGTGGCTGCTGCTTGCGCATTATCCCGAAGGCGCCGCGAGCGCAGAGGAACACCCCGTTCAGGTTGGTATCGATCACGTTGCGCCACTGCTCGAACGTCAGTTCATCCAGCGGCACGGCGGGTGCGTTGACCCCGGCGTTGTTGAAGACCACGTCGAGGCGGCCATAGACCTCGGCAACGGTGGCGAACAGGACGTCGACACTGGCCGGGTCGCGCACGTCGGTGGGCACCGCCAGCGCCGAGTGTCCCTGGCTTTGCGCCAATTCAACCAGCGCCTGCAGCGGCTCGGGCCGGCGTCCGGCAAGCACCAGGGTGAAGCCGTCGGCCATCAGGCCCAGCGCCACGGCGCGGCCAATGCCACTACCGGCACCGGTCACCAACGCGACTTTCAAAGGGGTGGTCATTTTATTGTTCTCCTGTTTTCAAAGGCCGACGGATCAGGTCCGTGGGCCGACGCGCATTTCCAGTTGGCCGATGCCGTCGATGCCGGCGTTGATCACATCGCCTGGTTGCAGCCCATCGACGCCCGCCGGGCTGCCGGTCATGATCAGGTCGCCGGCGCGCAGTGCCACGGATTGCGAGATGCGGCTGATCACTTCACTGACTGACCAGATCTGGCTGTCGAGGTTGTCGCGCTGGCGTTCTGCACCATTGACGTTCAGCCATAACTCACCCTCGGGATGGCCAGAGCGGCTTACCGGAACGACGGCGGTCATTGGCGCGGCACCGTCGAACACCTTGGCGCCTTCCCACGGCAAGCCGTTGCTTTTGGCGGCGCGCTGCACATCACGGCGGGTCAGGTCGAGGCCGGCGGCGTAGCCCCAGACGTAGGCCAGCGCCTGTTCTTCGGGAATGTTGGCGCCGCCTTCACCGATGGCCACCACCAGTTCGATTTCGTGAACGAAGTCCTCGCACAGCGTGGGGAAGGCCACGTCGCCGACGGCATCGACTACACAGCTTGCCGGTTTCATGAAGAACACCGGTGGCTGGCGCGACTGGCCCTGGCTGTCGGGCCACGGGTAGTTGCGGCCGACGCAAAACACCCGGCCGACGGGGAAGCGTTGTTCAGTGCCGAGCACCGGCAAGGTCACGGGCAGATCCGGAGTAAAGACGTATTCGGTCATGTTCATCCTGCGGGGCATCCTGTTTGAAGTAAGCAGCGTACGGCGGCTGGCGTCGGCGAAGTTGGACGAAAGCCGCCTGCGTTTGGAGAAAACGGGGTTTTTTGCCTCAGCGCACTTTCAGCTCGATGCGGTACAAGCGTCCGAGCAGCAACGAGTAGGAGAGGGTGCCGATCAGCGCCACACCGCCAATGAACCAGAAGGCGTAAGCGAAGGTGCCGGTGGCATGGACGATGGCGCCGATCACGATCGGGGTGACGATGCCGCCGATGTTCGCGGCCAGGCTGGTGACGCCGCCGGTAAGACCGATCAGCTCTTTCGGCGCCACTTCCGACACCGCCGCCCACGACGAGGACGCGATGCCCTGGGCGAAGAAGGCGATGGTCAGCACGGCGATGCAGATCAGGTTCGAATCGGTGAAGTTCACCAGCACGATGGACATGCCCAGCATCGAACCGACCACCAGTGGCAGCTTGCGTGCGAAGGACATCGAATAGCCGCGACGGATCAGCAGATCCGAGACGATGCCGGCCAGCAAAATCCCCACCGTGGCGCCCACGAACGGCAGTACGGCGAAGATCCCGGCCTTGATCATGGTCAGCTTGCGTTCTTCGATCAGGTAGGTGGGGAACCAGGTCAGGAAAAAGTACAGCGCCGAGGTGCTGGCGAACTTGCCGATGCAGATCGCCCAGACCTGCCGATAGCTCAACAGTTCGGCAACCTGCCGCCAGTTGAAGCGGGTGCGTTGCTGGCTGCTCTTGACCAGACCGCCGCCGGTTTCGATGTACTGCAATTCTGCCTGGCTGACTTTTTTGCAGTTCAACGGATCGCGATACAGATACAGCCACAACACACCGAACACGATGCCGAGTGCGCCGGTGCTGTAGAACACATGGCGCCAGTCGAAAGTGGTCGCCAGCCAGAGCAGTGCGCCGGTGAACAGCGCCGTGCCCAGGTATTGGCCGCAGACGTAGATGCTGCTGGCCAGCCCGCGTTCTCGCGCCGGAAACCACACAGTGACCGCACGACTGTTGGCCGGAAAGGCCGGAGCTTCCATGGCGCCGACGGCTAGGCGCAGGCCGAACAGCGAGGCAAACCCGGTGGCGAAACCCTGGCAGACGGTGACGGTCGACCAACTGATCAGCGAAACGCCGTAGGTAAAGCGCGAGCCGAAACGGTCGGCGATGAAGCCGGCCGGCACCAGCGCCAGGGCGTAGGTCCAGGCGAAGGCGGAAAAGATCAGGCCCATCTCGATCTTGTCCAGGCCAAGATCCTTGGCCATGAAGGGCGCGGCAATCGAGATGTTCACACGGTCGATGTAATTGATGATCGTCGCAATCAGCAACAACGACAGCATGAACCAGCGCCGCCGGGTTGGCAGCCGCTGTGCCGAGACGGCATCGCGTGAACCGGCAATCACCGGCGGCACGGTGGCACTGGAGGAATGAGAGTTGGACATGCAAAGACCTCGTTATTGTTAGAAGAGTCGAGATTTTTCGAGCAGCCGATGCCGTTGCCCGTAGATGGCGGGCAGGGCAATCGAACGTGAAGCGGGCGTGGCTGAAGCGCAGGCTTCAGACGTTCAACAACGTCGGTCTGCGACTGTCATCAAGGTGAGGTCGAGAGGGGTGGCGAGGGGGAATAGCAGGATCATGACGTGCGCACCTTTGATTGTTTTTGAAAGAGGTTGGGCTGCGTTGGTCATTACAGTGGTCGTACAACATCGCTAAATCAACCGAGGTGTTAGAACGTTTTTTCTTGAGGGAAACAACTTTGGCTAACCTGTCCAAAAACATAAATCTGAATATCGTTGGCGGTCCGACCTGCTAAACAGTGATAACTGTTTGATTAATAAGGACATTTCAGGAATTAAAAAGAATCTTGTTTTTGGACACGCGCATTGCCACTCAGCAGGGGAAATAGTTGCCGAGCGTTGATGTCATCGTATGACTTGTTGCCGCCCTCAGCCCAACCCTGCAAGATGACTGACGCCACCTCACTGCCCGGAGGACTCCCCACCCATGTCGTCACTCAGCCGTATCCCGACCTACGTCATGCAGCAACGCAGCGAATTGACCGATTTCTATATTCGCGACAAAAAGGGCCGGCGCGCCGAGACCAGTCCTCACCGCCATGAGTATTTTCAGATTCAGATCAACCTCGGTGGCGACACCGTTCAGCACATCGGCAGCGTGCAACGGCCATTCCCGCGCAACACTCTGGCGTTCATCCTGCCCCATCGTGTACACGTCATTCCGCACCCGGCGGACAGCAATTTCATGGTGATCAACTTTTCCCAGACCTTTCTGTTGCCGCATTTGCAGTGCGACCCGATGGATCTGGAAGAGGTCTCGATCCTGTTGGCGCCGGAGCTGTCGCCGTTCCGCTTTCAGGAGCATCTGGACTTCATCCTTGGCGACGAAGATTTCACTCAGGTGTGCGGCTTGATCGAGCAGATGCGCACCCTCGATGAAAACCGTCAGTTCGGCACACGGGAGATGCTCAAGGGCTTGTTGCTGCAACTGATTGGCAGCGTGTGTTTTCTCTATGCCGAACCACTCAAGCGTCTGGCGGAGGAGAATGCTGCGGAGAACAGCCGTCGTGACGCTCTGAGCCGGATGTTCGAATACTTGCGCAAGAACATCGCCGATCCCGATCTCAACCTGATCAAGGTCGCTGCCGCGACGTATCTGTCACCGACTTACCTGACGCACTGGCTGCGCAAGGAAATCGGCAAGACATTCACCGAACTGGTGCTGGAACGGCGCATGCACGCCGCACGCAATTTTCTGCTCAACAGCACGCGCTCGGTGGGCGAAGTCGCGCGCTTGTGCGGGTTTGCCGACGAGGCGTATTTCTCGCGCCGTTTTCGCCAGATCCATGGTCAGCCGCCCGGGCAGTTTCGCCGCCGCCAGCTCAATCCGGATACGCCGCAAACGCCGCTCGACACTTGAAGCGAGCCTGCTCGCGAACGCGGTGTGTCATTCAACAGATGCGTTGTCTGATACTCCGCTTTCGCGAGCAAGCTCGCTCCCACAGGGTTATGCGGTTTTCGGTCTCAGTCCAGATCCTGTGCCTGATGCCGCTCCGGCACCTGACTCTCTTCATCGCCCCAGGTACGATTCACCCGCTGTCCGCGAATAACCGCCGGCCGCTGAGCGATTTCTTCCGCCCAGCGCTGCACGTGGGTGTATTCATGCGCCGCGAGAAACTCCGCCGCCGAATACACGTTGTTGCGCACCAGTTGCCCGTACCACGGCCAGACCGCGATGTCGGCGATGGTGTAGCTGTCGCCGGCCAGGTAACGGTTATCGGCGAGACGGCGATCCAGTACGTCCAGCTGCCGCTTGGCTTCCATGGTGAAGCGGTTGATCGGGTATTCGAGCTTCTCCGGCGCGTAGGCATAGAAATGTCCGAAACCGCCGCCCAGATACGGCGCCGAGCCCATTTGCCAGAACAGCCAGTTGAGGGTTTCGGTGCGCCCGGCCGGATCCCTGGGCAGCAGGGCGCCGAATTTTTCCGCCAGATACAGCAGGATCGAACCGGACTCGAACACCCGGATCGGCGGTTCGACGCTGCGATCGAGCAGTGCGGGAATCTTTGAATTCGGATTGATCTCGACGAAGCCGCTGGAGAACTGGTCGCCTTCGCCAATGCGGATCAGCCACGCATCGTACTCGGCCCCGCTGTGCCCGAGCGCGAGCAGTTCTTCAAGCAGGATGGTGACCTTGACGCCGTTGGGTGTGGCCAGCGAATACAGTTGCAACGGGTGCTTGCCGACCGGCAATGGCTTGTCATGGGTCGGCCCGGCGACCGGGCGGTTGATGCTGGCGAAGTGGCCGCCGGAAGGGGCTTCGTGTTTCCAGACCTTGGGCGGAACGTAAGACGTTTTGCTCATGAAACGTACCTCGTCGATGCTGGGATGGCGTAGGTAGACACCGTAGGGAAAAATGCCGGCGGGTGCCAGCCCCCAACCCAAATCCCCTGTAGGAGTGAGCCTGCTCGCGATAGCGGTGCATCAGTCAATACTTTATTTGCCTGACACTCCGCCATCGCGAGCAGGCGAAGGCCTACAGGGATTTGTGTTGAACCATCAGCCCCAGTGGTGCGCCAGAGCTCCACCAGCTCCCTGCACCGGGTCAGTCTCAGGAAATGCAAGCTTCGCAATATGCGCCAACTGCTCTTCACTCGGCGCATCCCGGCAAATATCCGCTTGCTGCCCCGGCGGATACGCCCCCACCACCAGGAAATCTTCACTCGACCACAGGTTGCAATGCCCGGTCCCGACCGGCAGTAACAGCGCATCTCCGGCGTTGACCTCGACCGCGTGGCCATCGGGCCCGCCCAGCATCAACCGCGCTTTGCCTGCCGCCACGCCAAGCACTTCATGGCCTTCGGTGTGGTAGTGGTGATAGTCATAGACCCCGTAGCGCCACTGCGGCGGCCAGCCATTGGCGCTGAAAACCTGCTCGAAGCGCACCGCCGGATCGTCGCCCTCGATGGCAATCGCGTTGCGATAGATCAACACCGGCAGACGCGGATTGTTTGGCACCCAGTCGTTGCGTTCGAGCAGCAAGGTTTGCACTTCATTCATGATGAATCCTCCGATCATTCATTAATCGACCGCAGGGCAGGGTGCTCGCCTCAATAAATTCGTCAATGGCCGCCCCGGCGCCGTGCGCAGTTCCGGCCCGAGTGCAATCCATCGAAACTTCGCCGCGCACCTCACTGTCCAGACCCTTACACATCCATGCAGCGGTGAAAGGCGAGGATCGAGATGACGATGACGGTAGGGGATTTTCTGGTCGAGCGGCTCAGCGAATGGGGCGTTACGCGGATTTTTGGATATCCGGGCGACGGTATCAATGGCGTCTTCGGCGCCATGGCCCGGGCGAAAGGCAAGATCGAATTCGTACAGGCGCGACATGAGGAAATGGCCGCGTTCATGGCCTCGGCGCACGCCAAATTCACCGGTGAGCTGGGCGTGTGTATCGCCACCTCCGGCCCCGGCGCTTCACACCTGATCACTGGTCTTTACGATGCGCGGATGGATCACATGCCGGTGTTGGCCATTGTCGGTCAGCAGGCGCGCACGGCGCTGGGCAGTCATTACCAGCAGGAACTGGACCTGGTGTCGATGTTCAAGGACGTCGCCGGCGCGTTCGTGCAGCAGGCTTCGGCGCCGGCACAGGTGCGCCATCTGCTCGACCGCGCCGTGCGCACCGCTGTGGGCGAGCGCCGCGTCACTGCGCTGATCCTGCCCAACGATTTGCAGGATCTGCCTTACGAGCAACCACCCCGCGCTCACGGCACCGCGCATTCCGGCGTCGGCTACAGCAAGCCGAAAGTCGTGCCTTACGACGCCGATTTGCAGCGCGCCGCCGAGGTCCTCAACCCCGGCGAGAAAGTCGCGATTCTGGTCGGTGCCGGGGCGCTGGAAGCGACCGACCAGGTGATCGCCGTGGCGGAAAAACTCGGCGCCGGCGTCGCCAAGGCTTTGCTCGGCAAAGCGGCCTTGCCCGACGATCTGCCGTGGGTCACCGGCAGCATCGGCCTGCTCGGCACCGAACCCAGCTACAAGCTCATGAGCGAATGCGACACCTTGCTGATGGTCGGCTCGGGCTTTCCCTATTCCGAATTCCTGCCCAAGGAAGGCCAGGCGCGCGGCGTGCAGATCGATTTGCAACCGGACATGCTTAGCCTGCGTTACCCCATGGAGGTCAATCTGGTCGGCGATTCAGCCGAAACCCTCGCCGCGCTGTTGCCTTTGCTCGAGCAGAAAACCTCGAACAAGTGGCGCAAAAAAGTCGAAGGCTGGCGCAGCACCTGGGAGAAAACCCTGGAAAAGCGCGCCATGGCCAAGGCCAAGCCGATCAATCCGCAACGCGTGGTGTTCGAACTGTCACCGCGCTTGCCCGATCAGGCGATCATCACCAGCGACTCCGGCTCCTGCGCCAACTGGTACGCCCGTGACTTGAAAATCCGCCGCGGGATGAAATGCTCGTTGTCCGGTGGCCTGGCCTCGATGGGGGCTGCGGTGCCCTATGCGATCGCCGCCAAATTCGCTTTTCCAGAACGCCCGGTCATTGCCCTGGTCGGCGACGGTGCGATGCAGATGAACAACATGGCCGAGCTGATCACCGTTGCCAAATACTGGCGGCAATGGGCGAGCCCGAAATGGATCTGCGCAGTGTTCAACAACGAGGACCTCAACCAAGTGACCTGGGAACAGCGGGTGATGGAGGGCGATCCGAAGTTCGAGGCATCGCAAAGCATCCCCGATGTGCCCTATCACCTGTTCGCCATTTCCATCGGCCTCAAAGGCATCTTTGTTGATCGCGAAGAAGACGTGGCGGCGGCCTGGGAGCAGGCACTGGCCTCGGATGTGCCCGTGCTGATCGAGTTCAAGACCGACCCGAACGTGCCGCCGCTGCCACCGCACATCAAGCTGGAGCAGGCAAAGGCTTTCGCCACGACCCTGCTCAAAGGCGATCCGGACGAGGCGGGGGTGATCGTGCAAACGGCCAAGCAGGTGCTTGGCGCCATGCTGCCGCGCAAGAAATGATGCCAGGCGCTTGAACGAACCAGCGATTTTCATCGGTTGCGCGGGCTCAAGCCTTGGCCGCGAGCACTGGCCGGCCTTCCCGGCGGAGGGCACGCATCTGCAACGCTATGCGGCGCGTTTCAACTGTGTGGAAATCAACAGTTCGTTCTATCGCCCGCATCGTTGGCAGACCTATGAGCGTTGGGCCGATTCGGTTCCGCCAGGCTTTCGCTTCGCAGTCAAAGTACCCAAGCTCATCAGCCATGAGCAGCGTCTGGCGGGCAGCGTGGCTGCGCTCGATGAGTTTCTCGGACAGTGCGAAGGTCTGGGTGAAAAACTAGGCTGTCTGCTGCTGCAATTGCCGCCGAAACTGGCGTTCGATGCGCCCGCTGCCGAGGCGTTTTTTCGCGTCTTGCGCGAACGTTTCCAGGGCGCCGTGGTGCTGGAGCCGCGACACGAATCGTGGACCGAGGCCGAGGCGCTGTTGCAGGATTTGCAGATTGCCCGGGCGGTAGTCGATCCGTCGCGGATCAGCACCGACGCGGCGCCGGGCGGCTGGCGAGGCCTGCAATATTGGCGCCTGCATGGTTCGCCGCGCATCTATCACAGCGCCTACGACTTGGCTTATCTCCAGCGCCTTGCTCAGGTCCTGCAAAGCGCGAGCGGCGTGGGCAAAGACACTTGGTGCATCTTCGATAACACCGCCAGCGGCGCTGCCACCGCCAATGCGTTGGCATTGAGCGCGCTGACCGAAGTCAGCGAGCGCTGATACGATGGCCTCATGGCCGCTATCGGAACCCACACAAACCGTCCGGCTACAGGTAAACTCCGCGCACTTTTTCAAGGAGTTCACATGAGTTACTACCAGCCGGGCATCCTCGCCACCCCTGTTCCTGCGCAAGCACGTCATCTGTTTTTCGCCCTGGCGTCGGTTGAAGCCTTGCCGCAAGCGATCGACAACCTGCTGATGCTGGTGGATGGCAAGTCGGCGGTGGTTGGCTTTGGTGAGGCGTTGACCAAGGCGCTGAATGTAGAAATCGACGGCCTGCGCAGTTTCCCGGCAATGACCGGCGTCGGCGTGAACAACCCGTCGACCCAGCACGCGCTGTGGGTCTGGCTGCACGGCGTCGACCGCGGTGAACTGCTCAACCGTTGCGACGCCTTCGAAGCCGCGCTGGCGCCGGCCTTGCGCCTGGTGCAGGTGCAGGAAGCCTTCCGCCACATGGACGGCCACGATCTCACCGGTTACGAAGACGGCACGGAAAACCCGCACGATGACGCCGCCATTGCCGCCGCGCTGCAAAGCACTGGTGCTGATGGATTGATCGGCGGCAGCTTCGCCGCCATCCAGCAGTGGCAGCACGACCTCAAGGGTTTTCAGCGTTTATCTGCCGAGGCCAAGGACGCCATCATGGGCCGTCGCTTGAGCGATAACGAAGAAATCGACGACGCGCCAATCTCCGCTCACGTCAAACGTACCGCCCAGGAAAGCTTCGCGCCGGAGGCGTTTGTCGTGCGCCGTTCGATGCCATGGATCGAAGGTGATCGCGCGGGTTTGATGTTCCTGGCTTTCGGCTTCTCGCTGGATGCCTTCGAAGCGCAACTGCGGCGTATGAGCGGTCTGGAAGACGGCATCACCGATGGCCTGTATCGCATCAGCCGACCGATTACCGGCGGCTATTACTGGTGCCCGCCGCTCAAGGACGGTCACCTCGATCTGCGCGCTCTGCGCATCGGCTGAGGACTGGGGCATGAACGTGGTGCGCTGGGGCATGATCGGTTGTGGCAGCGTGGCGGAACGCAAGAGCGGACCGGCCTTTTACAAGGCGCCCGGTTCGGCGCTGGTGGCGGTGATGGGCCGTCGCCTTGAAGCGGTAAGCGACTACGCCGCGCGTCACGGCATCGAACGGGTGTACACCGAGGTCGATGCGCTGATCAACGATCCGCAGGTGGACGCGGTGTACATCGCCACGCCACCCGACAGCCACCACGCCTACAGCCTGAAAGTCGCCGCCGCCGGCAAGCATTGCTGTGTGGAGAAACCCATGGCGCTCAACGCCGGGCAGAGCCGCGAGATGCAGCAGGCGTTTGCCGCTGCCGGTCTGCATTTGTTTGTCAGCTATTACCGCCGCTCGCTACCGCGCTTCGCGCAAGTGCGCCAGTGGCTGGAGGAAGGGCGTATCGGCGAGGTCCGCCACCTGAGCTGGACACTGACCAAAGCGCCGTCGCCGGTGGATCTGGAGGGCCGTGACAATTGGCGCACCGATCCGGCGGTGGCGGGCGGTGGTTATTTTGCCGATCTGGCCAGCCATGGTTTGGACCTGTTCCAGTATTTGCTCGGCGACATCGTTGAAGTCGCCGGTTTCACCGCACGGCAGGCGGGGCTATATACGGCGGAAGATGCGGTCAGTGCCAGTTGGCGGTTTGCCTCGGGAGCACTGGGTATGGGCTGCTGGAGCTTTGTCGCGGACCGGCGCGAAGACCGCGTCGAAATTATCGGCAGCAAGGGGCGGATCGGCTTTTCGGTGTTTGACGAGCATCCGCTGCAATTGTTTGCCGATGAGGAGATCAGTCTGGAGATTGCTCATCATGAGCATATTCAGTGGCATCACGTGCTCGGGATGAATGCGCACATTCGCGGCGAATCCCGCCATCCCGCCGTGGCCGAGCAAGCCCTCAAGACCGACTGGGTCATGGACCAGATCCTCAAGCGCGACTGACCTTCCCAACCTGCACAATTCCCTGTGGGAGCTGGCTTGCCAGCGATAGCGGTGGTTCAGATAGCCAATCAGTTGGCTGACAGGACGCCATCGCTGGCAAGCCAGCTCCCACAGGGAACAGCGAGCGCTTAGTATCTAAGGTTATGCCCAAACAATATTTCTCAACTTTGTCATCCCAACCCTAAGATCACGTCATAACTCGTTATAACAAGTGATCCCGTGATGACCGATAACGTTCTCTCCCTCGGCAGCGTCCCGCTGCACACCCAACTGCGCGATGTGTTGCGTGCGCGCATTCTTGATGGTGAATACCCGCAAGACAGTCAGATGCCGTCCGAAAGCGAACTCGGCACGCTGTTCAAAGTCAGCCGCATCACCGTGCGCCAGGCGCTGGGCGATTTGCAGAAGGAAGGGCTGATCTTCAAGATCCACGGCAAAGGCACGTTCGTCGCCAAGCCGAAAACCTTTCAGAACGTCAGCAGCCTGCAAGGTCTCGCCGAGTCCATGACCGGGCGCGGCTACGAGGTGATCAACCGCTTGCGCAGCTTCAAATTCATTGCTGCCGACAAGCGTGTCGCCGAGCGTTTGCAAGTGGCCGAAGGGGAAATCGTCGCGCAGATCAAACGCGTGCGACTGATCAACCGTGAACCGATCTCGCTGGAAATCACCTACCTGCCCAAAGCCATCGGCGAGCGGCTGGAAAAGGCCGATCTGGTTACCCGCGACATCTTCCTGATCCTCGAAAACGACTGCGGCATCGTGCTCGGCCACGCCGATCTGGCCATCGACGCGGTGCTGGCGGACAGCGACCTGACCCAGGCGCTCAACGTCGAGGCCGGCTCGCCGATCATGCGCATCGAGCGCCTGACCCACGACGCCCGGGGCCAGCCGCTGGATTTCGAACATCTCTACTACCGTGGCGATGCGTTTCAGTACCGCCTGCGGATCGACCGGCACAAAGGGGAGCAGGCATGACGCGCAACACGCTGGAACAGGAATACGACATCGTCGTTATTGGCGGCGGCACCGCAGGTCCCATGGCGGCGATCAAGGCCAAAGAGCAAAACCGCGACCTGCGCGTGCTGCTGGTCGACAAGGCCAACGTCAAACGCAGCGGCGCGATCAGCATGGGCATGGACGGCCTGAACAACGCGATCATTCCCGGCCATTCGACGCCGGAGCAGTACACCAAGGAAATTACCATCGCCAACGACGGCATCGTCAATCAAGCCGCCGTTTACGCCTATGCCACGCACAGTTTCGAAACCATCGAACAGCTCGACCGTTGGGGGGTGAAGTTCGAAAAGGACGAAACCGGCGATTACGCGGTGAAAAAAGTCCATCACATGGGCGCCTACGTACTGCCGATGCCGGAAGGGCACGACATCAAAAAGGTCCTTTATCGCCAGTTGAAACGGGCGCGGGTGAGCATCACCAATCGCCTGGTCTGCACACGTTTGCTGACCGACGAGGAGGGCGCGGTCAACGGTGTGATGGGCTTCGATTGCCGCACCGCCGATTTCCATGTGATCAAGGCCAAGGCGGTGATTCTGGCGTGTGGCGCTGCCGGTCGTCTCGGCCTGCCGTCGTCGGGTTATCTGATGGGCACTTACGAAAACCCGACCAATGCCGGCGACGGCTACGCGATGGCCTATCACGCCGGCGCCGAGCTGGCCAATCTCGAGTGCTTCCAGATCAACCCGTTGATCAAGGATTACAACGGCCCGGCCTGCGCCTACGTGACTGGCCCGCTAGGGGGTTACACCGCCAACAACAAGGGTGAACGCTTCATCGAGTGCGACTACTGGAGCGGGCAGATGATGTGGGAGTTTCACCAGGAACTGGAAAGCGGCAACGGCCCGGTGTTCCTCAAACTCGATCATCTGGCCGAAGAAACCATCCAGAACATCGAGGACATCCTGCACAGCAACGAGCGCCCGAGCCGGGGTCAGTTCCACGCCAATCGCGGCACCGACTACCGCACGCAGATGGTCGAAATGCACATCTCGGAAATCGGTTTCTGCAGTGGTCATTCGGCGTCTGGCGTGTGGGTCAACGAACGCGCCGAAACCTCGGTGAAAGGTTTGTACTCGGCGGGCGACATGGCGGCCGTGCCGCACAATTACATGCTCGGTGCGTTTACTTACGGCTGGTTTGCCGGGCACAACGCCGCGGAGTTTGTCGCCGGCCGCGAGTTTTCGGCGTTGGATGCCGAGCAGATTGCCAAGGAAAAAGCCCGGGTCTACGCACCATTGGATCGTGAACACGGCCTGCCGCCGGCGCAGGTCGAGTACAAGCTGCGCCGCTTCGTCAACGACTACCTGCAACCGCCGAAAGTGACCAAAAAAATGCAGATCGGCCTGCAACGTTTCAGCGACATTGAGCGCGACCTGGAACAGATGAAAGCCAACAACGCCCACGAACTGATGCGCGCGATGGAAACCAGCGTGATCCGCGACTGCGCCGAAATGGCCGCCCGCGCCTCGTTGTTCCGCGCCGAAAGCCGCTGGGGCCTGTATCACTATCGCGTCGATCATCCACAACGTAACGACGCCGAATGGTTCTGCCATTGCCATCTGAAAAAGGGCGAGGACGGGCGCATGACCAGTTTCAAAAAAGCCGTCGAGCCTTACATCATCCCGCTCGACGCCGAAGAAATGCAGGCCTACGACCGACTGCGGGTCGGCTCTTTCGCCGCTTGATGCACGACTGAAAAGAGAGTCCGAACCATGGCTTATCAAGCTCAGGAAATCTTCTTCCGCTCCAACGCCCCGGTCACCGTCGATGAGGACAAATGCATCGCCGAAAAGGGCTGCACCGTGTGCGTCGACGTCTGCCCGATGGATTTGTTGGCGATCAACCCGGCCACGCAAAAGGCCTACATGGCATTTGATGAATGTTGGTATTGCATGCCGTGCGAAAAGGATTGTCCGACGGGTGCCGTCAAAGTCGAAATCCCGTATCTCTTGCGTTGAAACCCGATCCCTGTAGGAGTGAGACTGCTCGCGATAGCGCTGGATCAGATGTAGATGTGTTGACTGACACACCGCTATCGCGAGCAGGCTCACTCCTACATTGGATGTGTGACAAACCAAAGCCATCCGGTGAACCCCGGACGCTGAGTTGAAAAATACCCCTCGTTTCCCACCGCGCCCTGATCGCGGCGGAGACGAACTTCAATCAATGATTCGAGGGGACACACTCATGTTGCGTGCAGCACTCGCCGGTCTGGTACTGGCTTCATTTACCGTGTCGGCCTCGGCCGAAACCATCCGCATTGCCATCGGCACCCAGGACACCACCATCAACTGCGCCGCCGGTGGCCTGTTGATCCGTGAACTCGGCTTGCTCGACAAATACCTGCCCCGCGATGGCGCCTATAAAGATGCGAAGTACGACGTGCAATGGAAGAACTTCACCAGCGGCGCGCCGCTGACCAACGAGATGGTCGCCGGCAAACTCGACTTCGGCGCCATGGCCGATTTCCCCGGTGCGTTCAATGGTGTGGCGTTCGAAACCGCTGGCAAGCACAGCCTGTTCATCAGCGTGTTGTCGGGCAGCATCAAGGGCAGTGGCAACGGCATTGTTGTGCCGAGCGCATCCAGCGTGCAGTCGTTGGCTGAGCTTAAAGGCAAGACCATTTCCGTGCCGTTCGCCTCCACGGCCCATGGCATGTTGCTGCGCGCCGTGGCAGAGCAGGGCTGGGATCCGCTCAAGGATGTGAACATCATCGCCCAGCCGCCGGAAGTCGCAGGTTCGGCTTTGCAGGCCGGCAAGATCGACGCTCACGCCGACTTCGTGCCGTTCGCCGAACTGTTTCCCAGCCGTGGTTTCGCCCGCAAGATCTACGACGGCGCCCAGGCCAACGCACCGACCTTCCACGGTGCGCTGGTGGATCAGGCCTATGCGGAGAAATACCCGGAGATTGTCGTCGCCTATCTGCGCGCCAGCATCGAAGCCAATCAATTGCTCGCAGCCGAACCGGAGAAGTACAGCGAACTGATCGCCAAGGTCTCTGGCGTCGACGCCGAGGTCAACTACCTGTTCCATGGCCCGCTCGGCGTGCAGACCCGCGACCTGAGCTGGAAACCGGAGTACCGCCAGGCCGTCGGCACCGCCATCGATACGCTGAAACTGCTGAAAAAGGCTGATCGCGGCCTCGATCTCAACACCTTTATTGACGATCAATACATCCGCGCGGCTTTCAAGGCGTCGAACCTCGATTACGCCGCGCAATTGGCTGACTACGCGCAGACGCCTTTACCCGGGGCGGATGCAGCGACGGGCCAAGCCATCACCGATGTCAGCCACGTTGCGGAAATCTGGGTACGCGGCGAGGCAAAAGTGCGCCGTTATGGTTCGGCTGAAGCGGCGTTCAGCGCGCTGGCTGCGTTGAAGCAGGAGGGCAGAAACATCCGGGCGGTGTATGCGCAGGCCAGCGACAGCGGCATCAAGTTGTTGGCCGAACAGGCATGGTTTGCCAGCGATGCCAAGGGTCGCCTCAGCGCGTTCCTGCTCAAGGGCCAGGCCCAGCAATACGCCACGGCGCAGGGCGGCAAAGTCTTCGACTTCAGCGATGCCACCGCGCAAGTCGTCGCCGTGCGCTAACCCCACAAACACCGCGCTCCCCTGTAGGAGTGAGCCTGCTCGCGATAACGGTGTGTCAGCTGTCGATGTGATGTCTGATACACCGCTATCGCGAGCAGGCTCACTCCTACAGGGATTTGGTTGAGAGGCATTATTGTGTATCGATCCTGTTTGCGCTGGATTCCAAGAATCATCTCGCTGCTGCTCTGCCTGCTGTTCTGGCAACTCGCCGCCCGCCATCACTGGAACCTGGGCCTGGTGACCTTCGCCAACGTGCCAACCCCCGTGGCCGTGATAGAAGCCGCGCTGGGCCTGGGTGATTCCGGCAAACTCTGGCAGCACCTGAGCAGCAGCCTGGGCCGCGTCTTTGCCGGCTACCTCGCGGCACTGCTGATCGGCATCGCCCTTGGCCTGTCCATCGGCCGCTCGAAATGGGCTGAAGACCTGCTGCTGCCACCACTGGAAGTGCTGCGCCCGATCCCCGCCGTGGCGTGGATTCCTCTGGCAATCCTGATGTTCCCGTCGTCGGAATTGTCGATGGTCTTCATCACCTTTACCGGCGCGCTGTTCCCGATCCTGCTCAACACCGTGCACGGCGTCGAGACCGTCGACCCACGTCTGATCGCCTCGGCAAAAAGCCTCGGGGCAGGGCGCCGGGCGATTCTGCAGGAAGTGATCCTGCCGGGCGCTGCGCCGAGCATCATCACCGGCCTGGCGATCGGCATGGGCACGTCGTGGTTCTGCCTGGTGACGGCGGAAATGATCTCCGGCCAGTTCGGTATCGGCTATTACACCTGGGAGTCCTACACCCTGCAGAACTATGCCGACATCGTCGTCGGCATGCTCCTGATCGGTGTGTTGGGCATGGGCAGCAGTTGGCTGATCAAACGCCTGGGCGGGTGGCTCACGCCCTGGCATCGACCGCGAGGAAAAGCCTGATGAGCGTGATGCAAACCCCGCAAGGGCGGATCGACATTCGCCAGTTGTCCATCGTCCTTGGCAGCGGTCGTGAAGCGTTCGAAGCCGTGCAGGGCCTCGATTGCCAGATCGAACCCGGCCAGTTCGTGTGCATCCTCGGCCCGTCCGGTTGCGGGAAATCGACCTTGCTTGGTGCCTTGGCCGGGCATCTGAATGCGCAGACCGGCAGCCTCAAGGTGGACGGCGCGGTGGTGTCCGGCCCGTCGCCACAACGCGGCATGGTCTTTCAGCATCACACATTGTTCCCGTGGCGAACGGTACGTGACAACGTCGCCTTCGGCCTGAAAATGCGTGGCATCAGCAAGACTGAACGCCATCGTGCCGCCGATGAAATCCTTGAGCTGGTCGGCCTCGACGGCTTTGCCGAACGCTGGCCCGATCAGCTCTCCGGCGGCATGCAGCAGCGTGTGGAGATCGCCCGGGTGCTGGTCAACCGTCCGCGGCTGTTGCTGATGGACGAACCGTTCGGCGCACTGGATGCGCTGACCCGGCTGAACATGCAGGAACTGCTGCTGGACATCTGGACGCGCATCCGCACCACCGTGGTGTTTGTCACCCATGACATCGATGAAGCGCTGTTCCTCGCCGACCGCCTGTTGGTCATGAGCGCACGCCCGGGGCGAATCATCGAAGACTTGCGCCTGGATTTCCCTCGTCCACGCACCACTGAGCTGGTCACCAGCCCCGAGTTCGCCCGCCTCAAGCGTCACTGCCTCGACCTGCTGCGCCACGACAACGACCGACCGCTGCCACGCCTCAATCCGCTCGGTCTGCCGCCAGAAAACCCTTTGCCGCGATTTGCCCTATGACTTCTTTTTTTGCTGTAACCGACAACGATGAAATCCTCGCCCTGCAACCGCGTCTGACGGCTGAAGATGCCGGCGTGCGACGTATTGCCCTGATTGAACTGGCGGATCTGGAAGAGCCGGACGGTTTGCTCTGGCTGGTCGATCGCCTCAGGCAGGATCCCGCCGAGGAGGTGCGTGCCGAAGCCGCACGGCTGTTGGAGGCGTGGGAGGACGAGCCGGTCGTGCAAGCCTTGTGCGAAGCGCTGACGGATCCGTCGCCAGCCGTGCAAGCGGCCGCCGCGCAAAGCCTGAGTCTGCTCAAGTCGACAGCGTCGGGGCGGGTGATTCTGCCGTGGACCGGGCACGCCGAGGTCAGTGTGCGGATCGCCGCGTTTCGAGCGCTGCGTGAGTTGCGTTTTGCCGACGCCGCCACCGCGGCCATTACCGCGCTGAACGATGCTGACGCCCATGTGCGTCGCGAAGCGGTCGGGGTGCTCGGCTGGCTCAAACAGCTCGACGCGTTGCCGGCGCTGGCCCGTCTGGCCAGCGCTGATCCGGACACCGAAGTGCGCCGCGCGGCCACCGGAGCGCTGGGCCTGGCCTCTGGCGCCGAAGTGCTTCCGGCCCTGCGCCAGGCCTTGCAGGACAGTGCCTGGCAAGTGCGCGAAGAAGCCGCGACGACCCTGGGCAAAGTCGGCCATCGCGATGCGGGGCCGGCCCTGGTCGAAGCCTTGAGCGACGACTATTGGCAAGTGCGCTTGCGCGCCACCCGCAGCCTCGGTCGCCTGCGTTTCGCCCCGGCGCTGGACGCGCTGGTCGACACCCTTGGCCATCGCATCAGCAACCTGCGCAAGGAAGCGGCGCTGGCCTTGGGCGAACTGAATGATCGCGGTGCCGTGGCGGCGTTGCAGGCTGCGCAGGATGACGGTGATCCGGAGGTACGCAAAGCCGTGCGCATCGCCTTGAGCCAGTTGCAATGAGCCCACTGTCGGTCGGTAATTCGCAGAGCGAACGGACGCTGCGCCTGAGTTGGCCGGATGGCCGCGAGCAGCAACTCAA
Organism: Pseudomonas sp. SWRI99; assembly: GCF_014270125.1. NCBI lineage: Bacteria > Pseudomonadati > Pseudomonadota > Gammaproteobacteria > Pseudomonadales > Pseudomonadaceae > Pseudomonas > Pseudomonas sp. SWRI99. The sequence continues at coordinate 19,355 of NZ_JABWQR010000010.1, forward strand.
TCACGCCGAACTGCGCCGCCAGTGCCCATGCTCGCAATGCCGCGCGTTGCGCCTGCGCGGCCTGACGCCGCTGGTCGATGATCGGGTGCGACTGATCGAACTCAACCCCCAGGGCTATGGCGTGCAACTGGTGTTCAGCGACGGCCATCAACGCGGTATCTATCCATGGACTTACCTGGCACAACTCAATGCCTGACCCCGCGAAAATCCATGTGGGAGCGCTGAACCCCGCATATCGCGCCGAATCACCAATCCCCTGTGGGAGCGGTTATCAGAAAGATTTGCTGACGCTGGCGACAACGGTCGCGGCGCAGACGTCTTTGAAGCCCCAGTTGCTCAGGCATTGCGTTTGCGAGAGGTCAGTGTCGATATAGCTGAGGCCCAGCACCACGCCGCCCAGGTTGTGGGTGACTTTGACCTCCCACTCCCGATAACTGTCCTGCGCCTGCCCGGACGCCGAGTACAGGTACGGGTCCTTGAAATCCATACGGCCGTAGCGCAGTGCCAACGCCGAATCGAAAGGCAATGGCGTTTCATAACTGACGTAGGTGTACAGCGAGTTCTGCTGACTATCGATGCCCGGCGCATCGCTGGAGTAGTACGCCGCCACGCTGACGCCGTACGCGCCGAAAATCGCGTAGACCTCGCTCTGGTTGAACTGGCTTTCCCTGGGGTAGGCATACTTGAGATAGCCCAGGTCCAGGCTGACATCCTCGCTCGCCTGCCATAGCCAACCGGCGTAGTAATCGACTTCCTGACGGGGCTTCAAGCCCCCGCCGAAATCGACGTTGGAACTCCACGCGCCCAGATACAGACCGCTGCTATGCGCCAGGGTCAGGCCGGCCTGCGTGGCAGGGTCATTTTGAGTTTGCGAAATGCCGCGTGTGCGGTAATCACTGGCGAGGGTCAGATCCACCAGCACGGCGAAGTCGTCGTTCAGCGCGATCGCGTGGCTGCTCGACGGCAGCACACTGAAGAAACTCAGGGCGAACAGGGGCAAGGCTTTCATGTGAAGTCCCGGTGTTGTGATTATTGTTGGGCAGTACGAAAACTGGGGAGGGAATGCAATCTCAGCCACCCCAAAAGACCCTGTGGGAGTGAGCCTGCTCGCGATAGCGGAGTGTCAGACAACACATCGACATCTGATACACCGCTATCGCGAGCAGGCTCACTCCTACAAAGGGCAATGGTGTTGTTATTGAGTGGCGGTGTAGACCTTGCGACCAGCAAACCAGGTCTGCAGAACCTGGGTGTCGTGCAGGGCTTTGTCATCGACGCTGAACACATCGCGATCCAGAACAATGAAGTCCGCCTGCTTGCCCGGGGTCAGCGAACCGATCTGCCGGTCCAGGCCAATGGCTCGCGCGGCGTTGGCTGTGTAGGCATAAAACAGGGTTTCGCGGTCCAGACGCTCGTCGGCATTGAGCACGCCCAACGGGCCGACGCGAGTGATCGCCTGGGCCATGGCGTTGAACGGGTTCGGCGATGAGACCGGCCAGTCACTGGCGCCGGCAATCGTCGCGCCCTGCTTGAGCAGCGAATGCGCCGGGTATTGATAGCGAAAGGCGAGGGCGCTGACGTAGGGCTTGATCATCTCGGTGGTGTAATCGTCGGCGCTGGCCCAGAGCAGTTGCATCGAGGCGATGACCCCAAGCGGCTTGAAGCGGCCGAATTCTTTCGGGTTGACCATCTGCAGGTGAGTGATCGAGTGGCTGATGCCGCTCTGGCGATCCTTGCGCGCCTGGGCGATGCCGTTGAGCGCTTCGCGCACCGCACGGTCGCCGATGGCGTGGATGTGCACCCGCCAGCCGCGCTGGTCGATGGCGCTGACCAGCTCGCCGAAGTGCTGCGGATCGATGAGCAATTCGCCCTGTTTGTGCGAGTTGCTGTAGGGGTCAATCATCGCCGCGCTTTGCGCCGGAAATTCGATCACGCCGTCGGCGAAAATCTTCACCCCTGGCAGGGTCAGGTTGGGTATGCCTTGAAACTGCTGGCGCACCTTGTCCAGCGTATCAAGATCGGCCGGAACGCTTTTGGGATTGGCGACCAGCAGCGCGGCGACATGCACGCTCATCTCGCCACTTTCGGCCAGTGCCTTGTAGGCCGGCAGCACACCGACGGACTTCTCGGTGGGTTTGAGAGCGAACACCGCTTCACCCGGTGCGGCGTTGGCGGCCGGGTCCATCCATGCCGTGATGCCCAGACTGTTGTTGTAGCGCACGGCTGATTTGGCGGCGCTGAGCATGTCGGCAGGGCTTGGCACCGGCATCTTCGAGGCGACCCGATCCCAGCCAGCGTCGACCACAAAGCCGTTGGGCTCGCCGTTGGCCAGTTTGCCGATGGTGTCCTTCTCGGCCTCTGGCAAGGATTGCAGCAGCGCGGCGTCGATGCCGGCGCGTTTGAGCATGACGTTGTTGGCCCACGCGGTGTGGTGATCGCTGCCGACGAACACCACCGGCACGTCGGCCCATTCGCCGCTGTTGAAGGTTTTGCCCAAGGCTTCGGCCTGCGCCCAGTACACCGAACTCATGCCGGCAATGCTCAGCACATCGCCGTGTTTTGCCTTGCCGTCTTCGCGCCAGCCACGCAGGCGTTTTTGCACTTCATCGAGACTGACGACTTCGTCAGCCATGTTCGCCGAGGCCATTTCCAGCCCGCCGAAAATGGCGTGGGAATGGCTGTCGACCAGCCCTGGCATCAGGGTTTTACCTTGCAGATCGATGACTTGGGTGGCGGTCTCGATCAGCGCTTTGATCTGTGCATCGGTGCCGACTTGCAGCACTTTGCCCTGTCCCACGGCAAGCGCCTGGACCTTCGGTTGCGTGCGGTCGGCAGTGAAAATCTTGCCATTGAGCAACACCAGATCGGCAGCGGCCATGGCTTCCATCGAGGCAAAACTTACAGCAGCAACCAGCAGCTTGGGAATGAATCTTTTCATTGAAGATTTCCTTGTTATTGCGTCTGATGGCCAGATTACTGGCTGCAATCGGCCGACAGAACGCTTCCCTCACGAAAAACGTTTTTGCCTGAATGGAAAAAGCATGGACAAGCTGGGTGCACTGAAAATGTTCGTGGTCACCGCGCAGCTCGGCAGTTTCAGCCGCGCCGCCGAGCAATTGGGCAAGACCCCGTCGGCCTTGACCAAAGCGGTCAACCACCTGGAGTCGGAGTTGGGCGCGCGGCTGTTCGAGCGCAGCACCCGGCGAATTCTGCTGACCGAGATCGGCCGGGTGTACCTGGAAACCGCGCGGCTGGTATTGCAGCGACTGGACGAGGCAGGGGAGGAAATCGAACAGTTGCAACACGGCCTGCGCGGCAGTCTGAAAATCACCGCACCGCTGGCCTATGGTCGGGCTTTTCTCGATCAGGTGTGCGACGGCTTTTTGCAGCAGTACCCGCAGATCAGCCTGCAAGTGGACCTGTGCGACGCCTTCGTCAATTTGCTGGAAAGCGGCTATGACCTGGCGCTGCGTGAGGGGCATGACGATTTGCCGGGGTTGATCGCGCGGGTGGTCGGCAGCAATCGCCTGGCCTTGTGTGGCAGTCCGCAATACCTGGCGCGCGCAGGTTTGCCGGTCAATCCGCAAACCCTCGAACAGCATGAATGGCTGTGGTATCAGCATCCATTGCTCAGCCGCGAATTCTGGTGGGCCGAGCGCGATGGCCAGCGCCTGAGCCTGGCCCAACCGACGGCGCCGCGGTTGCGCAGCGACAATTACGATCTGCTGCTGGCCAGCGCCCTGGCCGGTCGCGGTTTATTGCATACGCCGTTGTGGAGCGCCGCGCCGTACCTCGCGGACGGGCGACTGGTGCGGGTCATGGCTGATTACGCGATCGACCCCGACACCTTCGGCCCGCACATTCTTGCGGTGTACCCGAGCCATCGGCGGGCGACGGCGAAAGTGGTGGCGTTTATTGATTACATCGCAGCGTTTCTCGCCGAACGTGGGCTGAACTGACGGACATTGATCGCTCCCACGCGCAGCAAAGGAATGCAGCCCGTGACGCTCCGCGCCACTGGACGCGGAGCGTCCCTTGAGGCATTCCTTTGCTGCGCGTGGGAACGATCAAATGTGTGTGTCGGCCTGGGCCGACTGGCGGTTCTTGTCAGGAAAATCCTACAGGAGTACAAATGTACTCCATGACAAACCTGACTCCCCGCCGTACCGCCATCCTGACCTTTATCCGCGAACGCATCGCCGAACACGGTCAGCCCCCAAGCCTCGCTGAAATCAGCGAGGCTTTTGGTTTTGCCTCCCGCAGCGTGGCGCGCAAGCACGTGCTGGCACTCACCGAGGCCGGATTTATCGAGGTCAATGCGCATCAGGCCCGGGGCATTCGCCTGCTCGGACAGCCGGCGCGCCCCGAGCTGCTCGACATCCCCGTGCTCGGTCGCGTGGCCGCCGGCGCGCCGATTGGCGCCGATGCCGACATTCATAGTCGCTTGATGCTCGACCCGGCACTGTTCTCCCGCACCCCCGACTACCTGCTGCGGGTGCAGGGCGATTCGATGATCGAGGACGGCATTCTCGACGGCGATCTGGTCGGCGTGCGGCGCAATCCCGAGGCACTCAATGGGCAGATCGTGGTGGCACGGCTCGACGGCGAAGTCACCATCAAGCGCTTCGAACGTGTCGGCGCAGAGGTACGGCTGTTACCGCGCAACCCGGCGTATCAGCCGATTGTCGTGCGCGACGATCAGGACCTGGCCATCGAAGGGGTGTTCTGCGGTCTGGTGAGGCAAGGCTGATGGGCGCCGTCGTTGCGTTGGATACCCTGTTCAATGGCGGCCAGGTCTGGAGAGGCCGGCCTGCGCCACCGGCCGCCAGCCCGCAGCCGACCGGCCACGCCGCGCTGGACGCGGCACTGCCCAGCGGTGGCTGGCCGGAAGCTGCGTTGAGTGAAATCCTTCTGGCCGGCCCCGGTGTCGGTGAGTTGCAACTGGTCTGGCCGACGCTGGCGCGATTGGCCGCGGCCGGCGAGCGCATCGTGCTGGTGGCGCCGCCGTTCTTGCCGTACCCGCAAGCGTGGGAAAGCGCCGGGGTCGATCTGCGTCAGTTGTCGGTGATTCAGGCCAGCGAGCGCGATGCCTTGTGGGCGGCGGAGCAATGTTTGCGTTCGGGCAGTTGCGGCGCGGTGCTGTGCTGGCCAAACAAGGCCGATGACCGCGCATTGCGGCGTTTGCAAGTGGCGGCGGAAACCGGCCAGACCCTCGCGTTTGCCTGGCGACCGTTGAGCGAAGCCGTCAACCCGTCACCGGCAGCGCTGCGTATTGCCATCGACGCCAGGCCTGCACAACTGCGCGTACTCAAATGCCGTGGCGGGCTGGCGCGGACGACGCCGATTGCCTTTGCCGTGGGTCACTGAGGCCGCCATGCGCTGGGTGTGTATCGTGTTTCCGCAACTGGCCCTCGACGCCGTGCTGCGCCAGCGCCCCGATGCCGCTGAGCCGTTGGTCTTGCTCAGCGGTCCGGCTCAGCGCCGGGTGTTGCAAGCGGTGAATCCGGCGGCGCGCCAACTCGGCTTGCGTTCCGGCATGTCGATGACTGCCGCCCAGGCCATGAGCAAAGGCTTTGCCACCGCCGATTACGAGGTGGCCGAGGTCGAACACTGGCAGCAGTTTCTCGCCGCGTGGGCCTACCGTTTCAGTGCGCAGGTCAGCGTGCATTACCCGCGGACCGTGGTGTTCGAGATCGAATCGAGCCTGGGGCTGTTCGGCACCTGGGCGCAGTTCGAGGCACGCCTGCGTCAGGAACTGACCGACCTGGGCTTTCGCCACCGCATCGTCGCGGCGCCGAACCCGGCAGCGGCGCGGGTGTTGGCCAATGCGTATGACGGTCTGGTGGTGCCGGACGGTGAGGCTTTGCAACATCACCTGGGGCGGTTGCCTGTCGACCGCGTCGGGCTGGAGCCGAGCGTGGCCACGGCGTTGACGCGCATGGGCCTGCGCACGCTCAATCAAGTGCAGAGCCTGCCGCGTCAGGCCCTGGCCCGGCGGTTCGAAGCGCAGATGCTCAAGCACCTCGACACTTTGTTCGGCGCGCGCCCACTGGCGCTGGAGTTTTACCTGCCGCCGGACCGTTTCGACGTGCGCATCGAGCTGAATTTCGACGTGCAATCCCATCAGGCGCTGCTGTTCCCGCTGCGCCGTCTGACCGGCGATCTGTCGGCATTCCTTTGTGGACGCGACAGCGGCGTGCAGCGCTTCGACCTGCTGCTGGAACACGCCGGTCTGCCGGACACGGTGATCAAGGTCGGCCTGCTCAGTGCCGAGCGTGATCCGGCGATGCTCTTCGAGCTGGCCCGTGGACGTCTGGAGCAGGTGCAGGTCGAGGCACCGGTGCGCGGCTTTCGCCTGCGCGCCGAGGACCTGCCGAGTTTCGTCCCGCAGTTTCAGCAATTGTTCGATGAGCGTACGCAACAGACCCTGCCCTGGGAGCAATTGCGCGAGCGCCTGCGTGCCCGGCTGGGCGATGACGCGGTGCAAGGACTGCGTTTTCAGGCCGACCACCGGCCCGAGCGCGCCTGGCAGCACGGCGTCGACAAACAGCGTTGCAGCGGTTTGCCCAACGTCCTGCGTCCGGGCTGGCTGCTCGACGAACCACAGAGCGTGCCGCACGGCTCGGCGCGGATTCTCATGGGGCCGGAGCGCATCGAATCCGGCTGGTGGGACGGTGAGGATGTGCGCCGCGATTACTACCTGATCCAGAATCGCGCCGGCCAGCAGGGCTGGGCCTGGCGTGCGGTGGGCGAGGACGGCCCCCTGTGGCTGCAGGGCTGGTTTGCATGAGCGCCGGTTATGCCGAACTGCACTGCCTGTCGAACTTCAGTTTCCAGCGCGGTGCCTCCAGTGCCCTGGAACTGTTTCAGCGCGCAAAAAAGCACGGCTATCACGCCTTGGCAATCACCGACGAATGTACCTTGGCCGGCATCGTTCGCGCCTGGCAAGCGGCGAAAGCCGTTGAACTGCCGCTGATCATCGGCAGCGAAATACGCATCGACAACGGCCCGAAACTGGTGCTGCTGGTGGAGAACCTTGCCGGTTATCAGGCGTTGTGCGGCTTGATCACCCGCGCCCGGCGGCGCACGCAAAAAGGCCAGTATCAGGTGCTGCGCGAGGACTTCGACGAGCCGTTGCCGGGATTGCTGGTGTTGTGGGTGCCGGATTCGCCCGATCAAGGAGAGGAGGGCGCCTGGCTGAAACAGACGTTCGGCGCGCAACTGTGGCTGGCGGTGCAGTTGCATCGCGGGCAGGACGATCAGCAGCGGCTGGCAGCGTTATTGAGTCTGGCGGCGCAGTGGCAGATTCCGGCGGTCGCCAGCGGCGATGTGCACATGCACGCCCGTGGCCGCCGTGCCTTGCAGGACACCATGACGGCGATCCGGCACCACGTCCCGGTGGCCGAGGCAGGCTTGCGCCTGCATCCCAATGGCGAGCGGCACTTGCGCAGTGTCGAGATGCTGCAAGCGCTGTATCCGCCGGCCTTGCTGGACGAATCGGTAAAACTGGCCCGGCGCTGCACCTTCGATCTGGGCGAGTTGCGTTATCAGTATCCCAAAGAGCTGGTGCCCGAAGGCCACAGTGCCAGTTCGTGGTTGCGCCATCTGACAAAACAGGGCATTGCCTGGCGCTGGAAAAAAGGCGCGCCCTTCAAGGTGCTGAGGCAGATCAACAAGGAATTGAAACTGATCGCCGAGCTTGGCTACGAAAGCTATTTTCTCACCGTGCACGACGTGGTGAATTTTGCCCGCAAGCAGGAAATCCTCTGCCAGGGGCGTGGTTCGGCGGCCAACTCGGCGGTGTGCTTTGCCTTGGGCATCACCGAAATCGACCCGGACCGCACCACCTTGCTGTTCGAACGTTTCATGTCCAAAGAGCGCAACGAGCCGCCGGACATCGATGTCGACTTCGAACACGAGCGTCGCGAAGAAGTCCTGCAATACGTGTTCAATCGATACGGCCGGCGGCGCGCGGCACTGACCGCCGTGGTCAGCACCTATCACGCCACCGGCGCGGTGCGTGATGTGGCCAAGGCCCTGGGCCTGCCGCCGGACCAGATCAACGCATTGGCCGATTGTTGTGGTCGCTGGAGCGATGAAGTGCCGCCGCTGGAACGCTTGCGCGAAGGCGGCTTCGACCCCGACAGCCCGCTGCTGCGCCGCGTCTTGAGCCTGACCGGGCAACTGATCGGTTTCCCCCGGCACCTGTCGCAGCACCCCGGCGGTTTCGTGATTTCCGAGCAACCGCTGGACACCCTGGTACCCGTTGAAAACGCAGCGATGGCCGATCGCACCATTATCCAGTGGGACAAGGACGACCTCGATGCAGTCGGTCTGCTCAAGGTGGATATTCTGGCGTTGGGCATGCTCAGTGCGATCCGCCGCTGTTTCGACCTGCTGCGCCGCCACCGCGATCTGAATTTAACTCTGGCGACAATCCCGGCCGAAGACAAACCGACCTACGACATGATCAGCCGCGCCGATACGGTCGGCGTGTTCCAGATCGAATCGCGCGCGCAGATGTCGATGCTGCCGCGCTTGCGCCCGCAGACGTTTTACGATCTGGTCATTCAAGTGGCCATCGTCCGGCCGGGACCGATTCAGGGCGGGATGGTCCATCCGTACCTGCGCCGGCGTAATAAGGAAGAAAAAGACAGCTACCCGTCGCCGGAGCTGGAAGTGGTGCTCAAGCGCACCCTCGGCGTACCGCTGTTTCAAGAGCAGGTCATGCAGATTGCCATTGTCGCCGCCGACTACAGCCCCGGCGAGGCCGATCAGTTGCGCCGCTCCATGGCCGCATGGAAACGTCACGGCGGACTGGAACCGCACAAGGAACGACTCGCTGCCGGCATGAAGAAGAACGGCTATACACCGGAATTCGCCGCGCAGATATTCGAGCAGATCAAGGGCTTTGGCAGTTACGGTTTCCCCGAGTCCCACGCCGCCAGTTTTGCCTTGCTGACTTACGCCAGTTGCTGGCTCAAATGCCATGAACCGGCGGCGTTTGCCTGTGCGCTGATCAACAGTTGGCCGATGGGCTTCTACAGCCCGGACCAGATTCTTCAGGACGCACGCCGCCATCAATTGCAGATCCGTCCGGTGGACGTGCGCGCCAGCGATTGGGATTGCAGCCTGGAAACCACCACCGGGGCACAACCGGCGATTCGCATGGGCTTGCGCATGATCAAGGGCTTTCGCGAGGACGACGCCCGGCGCATCGAAGCGGCGCGCCAGCGCGGGGCGTTTGCCGATGTCGCCGACCTGGGCGAGCGGGCGGCCCTCGACAGTCGGGCGCAGGCGTTGCTCGCCGATTCCGGAGCGCTACGCGGTCTGGCCGGGCACCGCCATCGGGCGCGTTGGGAAGTGGCGGGGGTGCAGAAACAACTTGGCCTGTTTGCCGGGCTGCCCAGCGAGGAAGAGGTGCAAATCGTGCTGCCCAAACCCAGTGTGGGCGAAGACCTGCACGCCGATTACGCCACGTTGGGTACCACGCTGGGGCCGCATCCACTGGCGCTGTTGCGCAGCGAATTGAAAGCGCGACGTTGCCGCAGTTCGCGGGAGTTACAGGATATTGAACATGGCAGGCCGGTGAGCATCGCCGGATTGGTGACCGTTCGGCAACGCCCCGGCACGGCCAGCGGCGTGACGTTCGTGACCCTGGAAGACGAGTTCGGCAACGTCAACGTGGTGGTCTGGCGCGACCTGGCCGAGCGCCAGCGGCAAGTGCTGGTCGGGGCGCAATTGCTCCGGGTCGATGGCCGCTGGGAGCGCGAAGGCGAAGTTCGCCACCTGATCGCCGGCCGCCTGAGCGACCTCAGCCCGTTGCTCAGCGGCATTCGTGTGCAAAGCCGGGATTTCCACTGATCCCGCATCCCCCCTGTAGGAGTGAGCCTGCTCGCGATAGCGGTTTGTCAGTCATCATTTTCGTAGCAGATGCGCCACCATCGCGAGCAGGCTCACTCCTACAGGGAATTCGGGCTGTAGCCTCAATCTGCGCGATACCGCCGAGCCATGTCTCTGATCGTTCCCACGCTCCGCGTGGTAACGCCTCCCGTGACGCTCTGCGTCACAGTGGACGCGGAGCGTCCATGGCTGCATTCCCACGCAGAGCGTGGGAACGATCAATGTACGGCTAGTCATTTCACTGACGTCAAAAAAATCTGTCCTCAATGATGGCACTTTGTCATAATGCCGCGCCTTTCCGCTCCCGCCGCGCTGCCGCGTCGGGACACCGCCGTTTTTAAAAAGGAATACTCAGTGAGAATGATCTCTCGGATGTTGGTCTCAGGCGTGGCGATTGCCGTGCTCGGCACGCTGGCTGGCACACTCGCCGGTTGCGCCACCGAAAGCTCCCGTGCGTTGCCGGTGGCCAAGGTTGAAAGCGCCACGCAGGTCTGGACCGGCGTTCGCGTGCCGATGGCCGTGGGCAAGTTTGATAACCGCTCCAGCTACATGCGCGGGATCTTTTCCGATGGCGTCGACCGTCTCGGCGGTCAGGCCAAGACCATTCTGATCACCCACTTGCAGCAGACCAACCGGTTCTCGGTGCTGGATCGCGACAACATGGGCGAAATCCAGCAGGAAGCGGCGATCAAGGGCCAGGCCCAGCGTCTCAAAGGTGCTGATTACGTGGTCACCGGTGACGTCACCGAATTCGGCCGCAAAGAAACGGGCGACCACCAGTTGTTCGGCATTCTCGGCCGCGGCAAGACCCAGGTCGCGTACGCCAAGGTCAACCTGAACATCGTCAACATCAGTACGTCGGAAGTGGTCTATTCGACTCAGGGCGCCGGCGAGTACGCCTTGTCCAACCGCGAAATCATCGGCTTCGGCGGCACCGCTGCCTACGACTCCACCCTCAACGGCAAAGTCCTCGATCTGGCCATGCGCGAGGCGATCAATCGCCTGGTCGATGGCATGAACGCCGGTGCCTGGAAACCGGGCAACTGATCGTCGCCCACTGCAAGGAGCAACACCCATGAATCTGACTCTGTCGCGAGCGCTGCTGGCGCTGATGCTGGCCGCCAGCACGTTGCTGGCCGGTTGTGCCGCCCCGAAAACCCTGTACCAGTGGGAAGGCTACGAACCGCAAGTCTACGAATACTTCAAAGGCGAAGAGCCGAAAGAAGCCCAGGCCGAAGCGCTGGAGCGCGACCTGCAAAAAATCCGCTCCACTGGCAAAGCCGTACCGCCGGGTTATCACGCGCACCTGGGCCTGCTCTATCTGAGCCTGGGCAAGGACGATCAGATGGTGCAGCAGTTCAACACCGAAAAGGCGCTGTTCCCCGAGTCCGGCACGTACATGGATTTCCTGCTTAAAAACGCCAAGAGCGGAGACGTCAAATGATCTCGCGTACTTTGAAAATGCTCGTTGCCGGTCTCGCACTGACCGTGCTGGGTGGCTGTGTCGCGCCCAAGACCGTGGATTATTCAGCGTACAAGCAGGCGCGACCGAAGACCATTCTGGTGCTGCCACCGCTGAACACCTCGCCGGACGTGAAAGCGTCGTACAGTCTGTTGTCGCAAGTGACCTTTCCACTGGCCGAGGCCGGCTATTACGTGCTTCCGATCACCCTGGTGGACGAGACGTTCCGCCAGAACGGCTTGACCACCCCGGACGATATTCATCAGGCCCCACCGGCCAAGCTCAAGGAAATCTTCGGCGCTGACGCGGCGCTGTATATCACCGTGACCGAATACGGTACGCGCTACATGGTGATCAGCAGCGAAACTGCAGTGACCGCAACGGCGAAACTGGTCGACCTGAAGAGCGGCACTACGCTGTGGACCGGCGCGGCGCGGGCGTCGAGTGAAGAGGGCGGCAACAACGGTGGCGGCGGCCTGATTGGCATGCTGATCACGGCGGCGGTGAAGCAGGTCATCAACAGCGCCACCGATGCCGGTTACCCGATTGCCGGCGTGGCGAGCAATCGCCTGCTGTCGGCCGGGCATCCGGCGGGCTTGCTGTATGGGCCGCGCTCGCCGAAGTACGGCACTGACTGAGTTATCGATTACCCTGAAAACCCTGTAGGAGTGAGCCTGCTCGCGATAGCGGTGTGTCAGTCACTTCAATGTATCTGACACACCGCTATCGCGAGCAGGCTCACTCCTACAAGGGGAATGCGTTTTCTGTTGGTTTACTTGGCGGCCGGCCAAAACCGCTCACCACCCCCCGGCGCTTCCGTCCACGCTTGCAACGAGCGGGTCGGCAAATCGAAGTAGTCGCGGGTTCGCGCGTAACCATGCACCTGAACGGCATCGAAATGGCCATTCTCGACGTCGCCGCCAAAATGAAAACCGGCTACCACCCCCTGAAACACCTGATTGGGGTGTAGTCGTCGCGCGCAGTTGAAATCAGCTATACCTCGTATGAAACCAATACGAATGCAGACGCTCGAAACAGACGGGCGTCGCGTCGTGCCGGCGTCGCGATTTGTCAGCCAACCACCACAGGACACCGAGTCAATCGATGCAGTTTTTATCCGATAGCTACGGGTGCGACGGCTGGAAAGGCGAAATGGCCGCGCGGATCTGTGCGTTCGACTGGAGCCGCACCGAGCTGGGCCCGCTGGATACCTGGCCCGCCAGCCTGTGCAGCACGGTGCAACTGATGCTCGCCTCGCAGATGCCGATGGTGATGCTCTGGGGGCGCGCCGGGTACATGATTTACAACGACGCCTATTCGCAGTTCGCCGGTGGCCGCCACCCGTCGCTGCTGGGGTCGCCAGTGGAACTGGGCTGGCCGGAAGTGGCCGATTTCAATCGCAACGTGGTCGACACCTGCCTGGCGGGCGGCACCTTGTCGTATCGCAACAAAGTCTTGGTGCTATGGCGCGACGGCGTTCCGGAAGATGTCTGGCTTGACCTCTATTACAGCCCCGTGGCCAATGACGAGGGCGTCCCTGCCGGCGTCATGGCGATGGTGGTGGAAACCACCGAGTTCGTACTCTCCGAACGCCTGCGCCAGGAAGCGGAGAACGCTTACCGGGCCGATAACGAACGGGTACGGCTGGCGCTGAACGCCGGGGCCTTGCTTGGCTCCTTTGTCTGGGACATCAAGCACGACACGTTATCGGCCGATGAACGCTTTGCCCGTACCTTCTCCTACCCGCCGGATCAGGACCTGAGCAACCTGGCGCAGGACGTTGCCGAGTCGCGCATCCATGCCGATGACCGCGCCTGGGTGAAGGAACGTATTGCCAGGGCTGTGCAGACCGGCGAGCCGTATAACGCCGAATACCGCGTGCTGCGCAGCGATGGCAGTTATCTGTGGGTACTTGCCAGCGGTGCGTGCGAGTTTGACGAACACGGCGAGCCGTTGCGTTTCCCCGGGGTATTGCTCGACATTCATGAGCGCAAAAACGCCGAAGAGTCCCTGCTCAAGTTCACCCGCAACCTTGAACAGCGTGTCGCTGAAGAGGTCGACGCGCGGCTGGCGGCGGAAGAGCAGTTGCGCCAGTCGCAGAAGCTCGAAGCCATCGGCGGCCTGACCGGCGGCGTCGCTCACGACTTCAACAATCTGCTGCAAGTGATCGCTGGCAACCTGCACTTGCTGGCCCGGCATGAACCGGATAACGCCAACGTGCAACGCCGGGTCGGTGCGTCGCTGGCGGCGGTCGAGCGAGGCGCCAAGTTGTCCTCGCAACTGCTCGCGTTTGCCCGCCGACAACCGTTGTCACCGGCGGTGTGCAATCCGCGGCAAATCTTCGACGGTGTCGGTGAGCTGCTGCAACGCGCACTGGGCGAAACCATTCAGATCGACGTGCAACTGCCGTCGCAACCGTGGCATGTTTATGTCGACCGCAACCAACTGGAAAACGCCATCCTCAATCTGGCGATCAACGCCCGCGACGCCATGAAAGGCGAGGGCACCATTGGCCTGAGCGCTGCCAACGTTCGCCTCGACCACCAGTTCTGTCACGGTAAAGGTATCGCCGCCGGCGACTTCGTGCGGGTCGCGGTCAGTGACACCGGCGTCGGCATCGCGCCGCAGATGCTTGAGCAAGTGTTCGAACCGTTTTTCACCACCAAGGCCGATGGCCAGGGCACCGGCCTGGGGTTGAGCATGGTGTTCGGTTTCGTCAAACAGAGCGGCGGTCACGTCGAGATCGACAGCGCGGTGGGCGAGGGCACACGGGTGCAGCTGTACTTCCCGCGCAGCTTGCGCCCGATCCTCGATGACGCGCCCAACCTGCAACGCCAGCAGAGCGGCGGTCACGAGACGCTGCTGGTGGTCGAGGACAACGACGCGGTGCGGGCTTCGGCGGTCGAACTGCTGCGCGAGGAGGGGTATCGCGTACTGACTGCCGCCAACGGCGACGCGGCGATGCAGATGTTGCTGGAAGGTGTCGAAGTGGACCTGATTTTCACCGACGTGGTCATGCCGGGGCTGATCAAAAGTTCCGACCTGGCCGGCTGGGCCAAGGTCCAGGCGCCACCGGTGCCGGTGCTGTTCACTTCAGGGCATACCCGCGACATCATCTCGCGCAATCACCAGTTGAGTCCCGACACGCACCTGCTCGGCAAACCGTATAGCCCGCAAGCGATGTTGCAGATGATCCGCGCGGTCCTCAGTGCCTGATACATGGCCCTCGGCGGTGGCGCTCTCATCGCCACCGGTTTCGCGCGTGATCCCTTTTTTCCGATCAAGGCCGGCCCATGACTTCCAAGCGTAATTCCACAGCACCCAGCGGCATGGTTCGAGTGCGCGGTGCCCGTGAGCATAATCTGAAAAACGTCGACGTCGACATTCCCCGCGATGCGCTGGTGGTGTTCACCGGAGTGTCCGGTTCGGGCAAATCATCCCTGGCGTTTTCCACCCTGTATGCCGAAGCCCAGCGCCGCTACTTCGAGTCCGTGGCTCCCTACGCCCGGCGTCTGATCGATCAGGTCGGCGTGCCGGATGTCGACTCCATCGAAGGTTTGCCGCCCGCCGTCGCCCTGCAACAACAGCGCGGCACACCGAGTACGCGTTCGTCGGTGGGCAGCGTGACCACGTTGTCGAGTCTGATCCGCATGCTCTATTCACGTGCCGGCAGTTATCCGCCGGGGCAGCCGATGCTGTACGCCGAGGATTTTTCGCCAAACACGCCGCAGGGCGCGTGCCCTGAATGTCACGGGCTTGGACGCGTCTATGAGGTGACCGAGGCGCTGATGGTGCCGGATCCGAACCTGACCATCCGGCAACGCGCCGTGGCTTCGTGGCCGCTGGCGTGGCAGGGCCAGAACCTGCGCGACATCCTCGTGACCCTGGGCATCGATGTCAACATTCCCTGGAAGAAGCTGCCGAAAAAACAGCGCGACTGGATTCTCTTCACCGAAGAAACGCCGACGGTGCCGGTGTACGCCGGGCTGACCCCGGAAGAAACCCGCGTGGCGCTCAAGCGCAAGCTGGAACCCAGCTATCAGGGCACCTTTACCGGCGCCCGACGGTACATTCTGCATACCTTCACCCACTCGCAAAGTGCGCTGATGAAGAAGCGTGTTTCGCAGTTCATGCTTGGCAGCCCTTGTCCGCTGTGTGACGGCAAACGCCTGAAACGCGAGGCGCTGTCAGTGACCTTTGCCGGCTACGACATCGGTGAACTGTCGCGGATGCCGTTGCTGCAAGTGGCCGAAGTATTGAGGCCCGTCGCCACGGCGAGTTACCTGGAACTGGCCGAAGAACCCACGCAAACCCTGAGCCCGGCGCAGACGCGCGAAGCCCGCCAGCAGCGCGCAGCCCATGGCGCCAGCGCCCACGCCAATGCCCCGGACGTGCGTCACACGCCAAACCTGTCGCTGGAAAAACGCCTGGCGGCGCAGCGTATCGCCGAGGATTTGCTCGAGCGTGTCAGTACCCTCACCGATCTGGGCCTGGGGTATCTGGCGCTGGAGCGCAGCACGCCGACCTTGTCTTCGGGCGAGCTGCAGCGCTTGCGTCTGGCGACGCAATTGAGTTCGCAACTGTTCGGCGTGATCTATGTCCTCGATGAGCCGTCTGCCGGGCTGCATCCGGCCGATGGCGAAGCGCTGTTCGAGGCGCTGCAACGCTTGAAGGCTGACGGCAATACACTGTTTGTGGTCGAGCATGACGTGGAAACCATGCGCCGCGCCGACTGGCTGATCGATGTCGGTCCGGCGGCGGGCGAGCAGGGCGGGCAGGTGTTGTACAGCGGTCCGCCCGCTGGCCTGGCCGAGGTTGAGCTGTCGCAGACGCGGGCGTATCTGTTTGCCGAATCGCCGCGCCAGGCCCGCACGGCGCGCAAACCGACGGCCTGGCTGAAGCTGGAGGGCATCACCCACAACAACCTGGACAACCTCAGCGCCGAGTTTCCCCTGGGCTGCTTTACTTCAGTGACCGGCGTGTCCGGGTCCGGCAAATCGAGTCTGGTCAGTCAGGCCTTGCTGGAGCTGGTCGGCGCACAACTGGGGCGGCCGACGGTGGAGGCCGAGCCTGACAAACTCAGCCTTGAAGACGAAGCACCGAAGGTCAGCACGGGGCAGGTCACGTCCGGGCTGGAGTCGATCAAACGCCTGGTACAGGTCGATCAGAAACCCATCGGCCGTACGCCGCGCTCCAACCTGGCGACCTACACCGGGTTGTTCGACAACGTACGCAAGCTGTTCGCCGCCACTGAGCAGGCGCGGGCTGCAGGCTACGATGCCGGGCAGTTTTCCTTCAATGTCGCCAAGGGCCGTTGTGCCACCTGCGAGGGCGAAGGTTTCGTCAGTGTCGAGTTGCTGTTCATGCCCAGCGTGTATGCGCCATGCCCGACTTGCCATGGCGCGCGGTATAACCCGCCGACACTGGCGATCATGTGGAACGGCCTGAGCATCGCCCAAGTGCTGCAATTGACCGTCGATCAAGCGTTGCCGGTGTTCGCCGAGCAACCGGCGATCCGCCGCGCGCTGGAGGTGCTGCGCGACATCGGCCTCGGCTATCTGCGGCTGGGACAACCCGCCACGGAATTGTCCGGCGGCGAAGCGCAGCGCATCAAACTCGCCACCGAACTGCAGCGCAACCAGCGCGGTGCAACCTTGTACGTGCTGGATGAACCGACGACGGGCCTGCACCCGCGCGATGTCGATCGTTTGCTGGAGCAACTGGATACCTTGGTGACGGCGGGGCATACGGTGATCGTCGTCGAGCATGAAATGCGCGTGGTGGCGCAAAGTGACTGGGTCATCGATATCGGCCCGGGGGCGGGCGATCAGGGTGGCAGGATAGTCGTGGCCGGCACACCGCAGACAGTCGCGGCGAACAAGCACAGCAAGACGGCGCCGTTCCTGGCACGCGCCTTGAGCCGATAATGGGCGAGGCGGCGGCCACACATGCGGGAGCGAGCCTGCTCGCGAAAGCGGCCTGTCAGCCACAACTGCACTGGCTGACCCGACGTCTTCGCTGGCAAGCCAGCTCCCACAGGTTCTGGCGCTACCCCCGCGATATCCGCCATACACACAAATCCATTGTGGGAGCGAGCTTGCTCGCGAAAGCGGCCTGTCAGCCACAACTGCACTGACTGACCCGACGCCTTCGCTGGCAAGCCAGCTCCCACAGGTTCTGGCGCTGCCCCCGAGATAGCGGCCCGACACAAACCCACTGTGGGAGCGAGCTTGCTCGCGAAAGCGGCCTGTCAGCCACAACTGCACTGACTGACCCGACGCCTTCGCTGGCAAGCCAGCTCCCACAGGTTCTGGCGCTGCCCCCGAGATAGCGGCCCGACACAAACCCACTGTGGGAGCAAGCCTGCTCGCGAAAGCGGCCTGTCAGCCACCGTTGAACTGACTGACCCGACGCCTTCGCTGGCAAGCCAGCTCCCACAGGTTTTGGCGCTGTTCCCAAGATAGCTGTCGCGAGAACCGGTGTGGCAACAGGCTTGGAAAAATCCGGCGGAATGATCAGCGCTCCGAGCGGTCAACCGGCAATAACGTCACGAGATCACGCCATGTCCGTAGCCGAAGATACTGTTGAATACCTGCGTCAGCATTCCCTGATCATCACTACCGCCGAATCCTGCACGGCCGGGCAAATCGTCATGCTCTTGTCGCAGGTGCCCGGCAGCGGTGAACGCATCGAGTGCGGCTACGTGGTCTATTCACCGCAGGCCAAACAGCGCTTGCTGCGGGTCAGCCCGTATACGCTTGAAACCTTCAATCTGACCAGTGTCGAGGTCGCCCGTGAAATGGCGCTCGGAGCCTTGCGTGACAGCACCGCCAACGTGGCGGTGGCGACCACGGGCATCCTTGGCCCTGACGACATGGACGGCATCAAGGCCGGCACGGTGTGCTTCGCCTGGGCGTTTCAATTCGATGGGCAGCACTTCGTGTTCACCCGTCAGCAGTGGTTTCCCGGGGCGCGCAGCGAGGTTCAGCTCCATGCCTCGGAGTTCGCCTTGCAGCAACTGGCGCAGTTTCACCGGCGTGCCTTGCGCGGTGAAGGAGGCTGGAGCCGATGAGCCGCGACGCCGATCATCCGGACCTGCACAGCCGGCAGATCCCGATACGCGAGGACATGGCTTATCAGCGCAAGGTCTGGCGCTTCGAGCGCTGCGGTTGGTATGCGCTGGTGCTGTGCATGGTGCTCGGCCTGCTGGGGTTGTTTTCCCGCGGGCCGATCAGTTCGCAGGATGTGCGCAGCGCTGACGGCGCGGTCCGCGTGGAGTACGACAGGTTTCACCGCAACGGCTCGACCAACCCGATGAAAGTCAGCGTGCGCGGCGCGCCCCAGGCCACGGTGGAAGTGGAGTTGAACGGCGAGTTGCTGGAGGGCTTCAGCGTCGAAACGATGCAGCCGCCACCCTTGCGCGCGCGCAGTGCGGCGCAAGGTCTGCACCTCTGGCTGCAAGCCGATACGCAAGGCCAGGCCACGCTTTACCTGACGTTGCGCGGCGACGGCCTGGGTCTGTATCGCAGCACGGTCAAAGCGGCTGGCGCGGAGTCGGTCACCCTCACTCAATTCATTTTTCCATAGGTGCCCCATGGACTCGGTCTTGCGTGCAGTCGCGATGTATCTGGCACTGATGGTGCTGTTCAAAATCGCCGGGCGGCGGTCGCTGGCGGAGCTGACGACGTTTGACTTCGTCTTGCTGATGATCATTGGTGAAGCCACGCAACAGGCGCTGCTGGGCGATGATTTTTCCCTGACCAATTCGATTCTGGTGATCGTCACACTGATTGCCATCGACGTGGGCTTTTCCCTGCTCAAGCAACGCTCGCGCTGGGTCTCGCGCTTGATCGACGGCGAACCGACGATCATCGTCGAAAACGGCAAGCTGCTGCACCGCCGCCTGCGCCACGCACGGTTGGTGGAGGCCGATGTCATGGAGGCTGCGCGCTCCAGCCAGGGCATTGAGCGGATCGAGCAGATCAAGTTCGCGATCATCGAGCGCAACGGCAAGATATCGGTGATACCGCGAGACGATGAAAACGGCTGAGCAATGTGCGCAATAGCTCATTGGGCACCCACCGTTGGTCCGTCGCGGGCGTTTCCCATGAAACCTTGCGGCGCTAGCGCCTCTCCATTTAGCAGGTCCTATGGATCACCGTGTGTCGACACAACGTTAGTCAGGAGACCGTCATGAAACGATTCTGTGTATGCCTGGGGCTCTGCTCGATGTTTTTGCTGCAGGGCTGTTTTGACTCCAACGACGCTCCCAACCAGGAGGGCGACAAGAGCAAGGCCTCGCTGCAAATCCAGAAGGACAAGGCAGCAGAAAGCCAATAAACCGACCTGCCGTTCGGTCCGTGTCAGTCGTCCGTCAGCGCCTGCATCAGCCAATACAACAGGGCGACGGCGCTGATGGCCGCACCCAGCACGCAGACGGCTGCCCAGCCGAAATGTGCGTAGGTGTACGTCGCCGCGACGGCTCCGAGGCCACTGCCCACCGAATAAAAGCACATGTAGGCGCCGACGAGACGGCTTTGCGCATCCGGCCGGGCGGCAAAGATCAGGCTCTGATTGGTGACATGCACCGCTTGCACAGCAAAATCGAGCAGGATCACGCCGATGACCATCGCCAGCAACGAATGCTCGACCCAGGCGATGGGCAACCAGGACAGCGTCAACAGTGTCAGCGCCATGCCCGTGGTGCGATTGCCCTGTCCACGATCAGCCAGACGCCCGGCCCGTGCGGCAGCCAGCGCACCCGCGACGCCGGCGAGTCCGAACAGGCCGATCTGGGTGTGCGACAGTGACAACGGCGGCGCACTGAGCGGCAACACCATCGAGGTCCACAACACGCTGAAAGCGGCAAAAATCAACAGCGCGAAAATACCTCGGACCCGCAAGATGCGTTCGCTCAGAAATAACAGCAGCACCGATCGCAGCAACTGCCAGTAACTGCCGTGGGCGGGCGGTCTGGCGGAGGCGGGCAGGGTGCGCCATAGCACCAGCGCCATGCCGACCATCAAGGCCGCCGAGACACAGTAAACACCGCGCCACCCCGCCAGGTCCGCCACAACGCCCGACACGAAACGCGCCAGAAGAATGCCCAGCACCACGCCACTGGTCACCGTGCCCACGGTTGCGCCGCGCTGCTCGGGACTCGCCAGCGCCGCGGCATAGGCGACTACCACTTGCACCAGAACCGCCATCAGCCCCACCAGTGCCATCGCGCCGAGCAGCGTGACCCAATCCTGCGCCGTGGCCACAGCGCACAACGCCGCAGCCGACAGTAACAACTGGCTGAGGATGAGTTTTTTGCGATTGAGCAAATCCCCCAGCGGAACAATCAGCAGCAAGCCCAGCGCATAGCCGGCCTGGGTAGCGGTGACGACCACACCAATCGTGCCGGACGAAACCTCGAGGCTGGCGGCTATCGACTCCAGCAGCGGCTGGGCGAAATAGACGTTGGCCACCGCCATGGCACAGGTAATAGCGAAGAGGAACGTCTGATAACGGCTCAGGGACGACGCGGCTGAACCCTGAGGAGCGCGCGAATAGCCAGCGCTCGCCTGTTCAGCGTCGGCGTCCTGTTTTACCGGGTGATGAGGCGCATTAGGCATCGTTCCATCCTTGGCTATGTTGGTTTTGAAAAGAAACCGATGCGTTGATTTTTATCCGCTCAGGTTGTTAAATGCAACCGGATTTTCCCGCCGATCGTTCGGCGTTCTTTTCATTGATCTGCACCTGGAGCGACATGGCCAAGCAGAAACTACTGGCCCAAAGCGAATGCCCGGTGGCCCGCGCACTGGAGGCCATCGGCGATCGTTGGGCGTTGATGATCATTCGTGATGCGTTCGACGACGTGCGCCGCTTCAGTGAGTTCCAGAAGCGTCTTGGCCTCGCCAGGAACATCCTCACGGTCAAATTGAAAATGCTCGTCGAGTTGGGAGTGTTTGAGATTCAGCCAGCGTCCGACGGCAGTGCCTACAAGGAATACGCGCTGACCGAACGGGGCCGCGCGCTGTTTCCCATCATTGTCAGCCTGCGCCAGTGGGGCGAGCGCTATCTGTTTGACAGCGGCGAGCAGTGCTCGATATTGCTCGACAACGAACGCTCCGAACCCGTCGAAACCCTCGCTGTGCGCTCGCGTAGTGGCGAGTTGCTGAGCCCGGCGGATTGTCACCGCCGGGTTGTTACGCGGTAGGGCGATCAGCCATTGGCAGGCGCGCGATGCCAGGCAAGACGATCACAGCCGCTGACCCACATCCGGTTGCGCCGTTGTCAGCTCGGCGTCAGCCATTGAAAGCGCTCTTCACCTCAGCACTGATCAAGTCCGCAAGCATCCGTACCGGCTCGGACAAGGACTGCCGCGAGCGGTGCACCAGACCGATGTCGCGGTGAAAGGTGTGATCGCCGAGGTCGACTGCCCGCACACCGGCCGGCCATTGCGGTTCACGCGCGGTTTGCGGCACCAGCGCCACGCCGACGTTTTTTTCGACCAGTTTGATGATGGCTTCCAGTTCGTCCAGCTCGCACACCTCACGCGGGTTGAAATGCATCTGCCGCAGAAACCGATCGACTTGTCGACCGCCGAACGAAGAGCGGTCATAGCGGATGAACGGCTGGCTGGAAAGCAATCCCGCCCAGTCGTCGCCTTGCACGTCGCGCGGCACGATCAGCCGATAAGGCTCAAGCGCCAGGGTCGTCCAGCGCAGATCACTTTGCAGCGAGAAGGGCGGGCGGATGATCACCGCCATATCGATCTCGCCAGCGTCCACCAGGTTGACCATTTCCATCGACAAACCGGGAACCACTCGCGTCCTGCAGTGCGGGCATTGCTGATGGAATCTGGCCAGGGCATCAGGCAGATAGGAACGCTGTACCGAGGCGATGGCGCCAAGGGTCACTCGAACGTTCGCCGGGGTTCCTGTGGTGGTTGAACCCAGATTATCGTAAAGCCGCAGCAGATCCTGCGCTTGTAACAGAATCTGCTGACCCATTTTGTTCAGGTGTGCCGTGCGGCCTTTGCGGTCGAATATTTCAAATCCCAGCTCCGCTTCCAGGCGCTGAATCTGTGCGCTGACAGCGGCCTGAGTCAGGCCGATTTTATGTCCCGCGGCAGCGAAAGTGCCTTCCCGGGCCACGGCCATAAGGGTTTTCAGTTCTTTGATCATTCACAAAGATTAGTTGTGTTTCTGAGAAATATATATTGATTTTTCTGTTCAGTGATTCCGCCTAGGATGTCTTCCGTCCCCGGCCAGCAGCCTCGCGCCGCAGCCGTTTCCTTGAAGACAAAGCCATGGAGTCGCTGATGAGCCTTTCGCCTTTCCACCTCGCTATCCCGGTTTACGACCTCGCGGCCTGCCGTCGCTTCTACGGCGAAGTGTTCGGTCTGGAAGAAGGTCGTTCCAGCGCGCAATGGGTCGACTTCAACTTTTATGGCCACCAGTTGGTGATTCACCAACAGCCGCAGACGGCAGCTCAAGAAAGTATTCACAGCAACCCCGTCGACGGCCACGACGTCCCGGTCCCGCACTTCGGGATCGTTCTGCAATGGGAACAATGGGACGCGCTGGCCCAGCGTTTGAAGTCCTTCGCTACGCCGTTTGTGATCGAACCTTACATTCGATTTAAAGGGCAGGTGGGCGAACAAGCCACGATGTTTCTCTTGGACCCCTGTGGCAATGCGCTGGAATTCAAAGCCTTCAAGGACATGAGCCAGCTGTTTGCCAAATAACCCAATTCCCCATGCCCGTCGATCTGCAACGGGTCAGTTCTTCCATTCAGGAAAACTCATGACTTCACCTACTTACGTTCAGGAATACAGCGCCATCGTTGGCGTGCTCAATCACTACATCAAAGGTTGTACGCAGGCGAACAGCGCGTTGATGAAACCTGCTTTCCACGAGCAGGCCACGATGTTTGGCGTTAACAGCGACGCGCTGGCGGGTGGCGCGATTGATAATCTGTTTGGCGTAATCGACACAGACTTCCGCCCATCCCCCGAAGCCCGCGCGGTGATCGGGCGTATCGACATCGTCGGTACCGCCGCCAGTGCCCGGGTCGATACCGACGACGTGTCCGGGTTTTGCTTCACCGACTTCTTCCACCTGCTGAAAGTGGCTGGCCGATGGACCATTGTCAGCAAGATTTATCACACCCACTCGGCGGCCTGAGTTGAAGCAGTGACCCGCCGCCATACGGCTTGATTGTTCCCGCGCGCTCGCGTGGGAACAATCTGTGCAATGCCCCATCCCTGACTAAGCATCCGTCCACTCAAGCGCCGCCGTCTCGCGCCACTTCACGCCCGTGATGCCGTAGCGCTCGGCCTGGGGTTTCGAGACCACTTTCAACGGCGGTTTACCCGGCTTCGGAATCGGCGCAATCCCCGCATCGCAGCTTGCCCAATGCCAGGCATCGGCGTTGCGCATGCTCTTGGCGCGGATAACGAATGATTTGGGCTGGTCGTGCAGTTTGTACTCGATGACGAAAAGATCAGTGTTACGCATGAGTTCCTCCTTACGCTCATACGCAAAGGAGTTTGTCCGACAAAAAAAATTCAAAGCTTTTGCGCCAGGGCCGATCAGTGCCGCAAACGCTGATTTTTTCTGAAGCCGCGAAGGTTCATCAGGAACAGGCAAATCTGCAGAACGATCAACGCATAGGCGCCGGAATACGCCCCCCAGATCACCCACAGCAGATTGCTCAAACTGAAACACACGAAGCCGCTCATGCGCCGTTGCGGTTGCTGCGAACCGATCAGCCAGGCGGCCAGTACGGTGACCAGCATCGCTGGCCATTGCACCCAATCCAGATACGCCAACGTTCTGTCCTCCGCACAGATTTTCTCAGTGCATGAGTCTTACACAGCAACCGGTGGCCGGTCACTGCTCAGGCATTTCAAGCTTGTTCTCTAGGAAAAAATATTCATCCCCATTCTGCCTATCAGAAACACCAGCAGGATCAGGAAAAAAATTCTGATAAAGCCACTGCCATAACGTAATGCCAAAAAAACTCCCGTCAGCGAGCCGGCCATGTTGCACAACGCAACCACACCGCCAATCGCCCACAAGACATTACCTGAGGGAATAAAGAACAAAAGCGCAGCGCTGAACGTCCCCAGATTGACCAACTTGGCCGAGGCAGACGCATTCAAGAAATCAAAGCCGAAGGCCTTAACAAAAATAAACAACAGCAGGCTGCCACTGCCCGGACCGAACACACCGTCGTAAAAACCGATGAGGCCGCCAAAGAACACCCCCAGGGCAATATCTTTCGTCCCGAAGCGTCTGTCTCGTCCCGCCAGCCCCAGGTTTTTCTCCATAAAGGTATAGATAGCCATGGCTATCAGTACGAAGAACACTACGACTTCCATCAGTCTCTTCGGGACAACGGAGACTGAGAGGGCGCCCAAAAATGAAAATACAAACGCAGCGAGCAGGGTGGGAAGTATTAGCTTCCAATGAATTTTTATTCGCTTCAGATAACCGGATATTGAGGAAAGGTTGCCCGCCAGAACCGCGAGTTTATTGGTTCCGAAAACGGCGGCGAGGCTGTGCTGGGGCAGGGCGTGGAGAAGCGCTGGCACTTGTACCAGACCGCCGCCGCCGACCGCCGCATCTATCAAACCGCCGCAGAATGCGAAGAAGCCCAGTGCAAAGACAGCGTGTTCAATATCCACGTAACGGGTCCTTGCGGTTTGATTTCCGGTGAGAAGGTCAGGGCGGGATGAAAACTAACCGGCGTTGATGGCTTGTAACAAGTAACTTATTCTGCGCCAATCATTCACTTTTAGTGAGCAATGCCATGGAGTTGTCACAGCTGCTTATGTTCAAGACAGTGGCCGAACAAGGGAGCATCGTTCGCGCTTCTGAACAGTTGCACTGTGTTCCGTCGAACATCACCAACCGAATCAAACTCCTGGAACGTGAGTTGGGAGTAGGTTTGTTTATCAGGAAAGGCCGAGGGCTGGTGATCAGCCCTTGCGGAAGGCTATTTCTCGATTACGCCAACAAGATCCTGTCTTTATGCGAAGAATCACGCAGAGCACTTGATCCCTCGGCGGCGCCATCTGGCACCTTGACCATCGGCGCGATCGAGTCGGCAGCCACAGGCAGATTGCCCAAGGTGTTATCCAAGTACCATCAACGCTATCCCTCGGTGCAGATGCAATTCACTACAGGGGGCTGGACGCAGTTATCCAATGATGTCGTCAGTCATAAGTTGGACGGGGCCATCGTTGCGGTTAGACCTGAACAGTCGGACGTTGAAAGTATCGAGATTTACAAGGAAGAGCTGGTGCTGATGGCCTCTGCTTCTGCGGGCCCTATTTGTCAACCACAGGATTTGCATGATGCCGACGTCTTCATGTGGCC
Organism: Pseudomonas sp. SWRI99; assembly: GCF_014270125.1. Lineage (NCBI taxonomy): Bacteria > Pseudomonadati > Pseudomonadota > Gammaproteobacteria > Pseudomonadales > Pseudomonadaceae > Pseudomonas > Pseudomonas sp. SWRI99. The sequence goes on from NZ_JABWQR010000010.1 coordinate 45,095, forward strand.
CGAAGGATGCCCCTACAGGCAGGTGTTAGTGAACTGGCTGGAACTTCATAAAGTGACCTGTCGCATAACAAACATCGCCAGTTACGGCACGATTCTGGGTTGCGTAAGTTCTGGGGCGGGTGTCTCGCTGGTGCCGAGAGGCATATTTGAGCAATTCAACCGGGTAGGCACCATCAATGGATATGCTTTTGAGGATTTACTGCCGGTGCAAAATTATTTTATCTGGAACAGGACCGTCGAGTTTCATCGCGCGAAAGACAAGTTTGCCGAGTTATTGAGAGAAGAGTTCAAGCCTTTGTGAGGTGGATCGGCATCCGCTGCGCCGTATGAAGATTTTTTCTTAAGGTTACGGCGCGGCGGGGTCACTCCCGCCAAGACACAAAACCTTGCCACCACTGGGTCTTTAAATATTGAAGTGAGGCAGAAGCCGGTCTCGGCCCGCTTCTGTCACCTGTAATCAAACCGCTTGCGTCGCCTCCTCAGCGGCAATCGCGGCCTGCACGCTTGAACGCGCTTCTACGCGCGCCATGAACGCGTCCAGCGCTGGCCAGTTCTTGATATCGATGTTGAAGAACGGCAACCACTTCAGGACAGTGAACAGGTAAGCGTCGGCCAGGCCGAAGGTGCCCAGCAGATAGTCTTGGTGCACCAGACCGTCGTTCAGGTAATCCAGGCGCTTGAACAGTTTCTGGCGGAAGATTTCTTTTACCGGCTCAGGGATGTCCGGATTAAACAGCGGTGCGCTGCCACCGTGGATTTCCGAGGTGATGAAGTTGAGCAATTCCTGCAGCCGCGCACGTTCCCAGGTGCCGTTTGCCGGGGCCAGTGAGTTGCCCGGTACTTGATCGGCGAGGTATTGAACGATGGCCGGCCCTTCGGTCAGTACCTGGCCGTTGTCCAGCACCAGTGCGGCGACGTAGCCCTTGGGGTTGATGTCGCGAAAGTCCCGGTTGTCTGCCGTGGCTTTGGTCTTGTTGTTGACCCGGATCAATTCGAAAGGCAGACCGAGTTCGCGCAGCACGATGTGCGGCGACAGCGAGCAGGTCATGGGGGCGAAGTACAGCTTCATGTGCATCTCCTTTTAGTGGGCAACGCGTACCCGAACGTGGGGCCATTCCTGGCCTGAAACGGCTGTGAATTTGTTCCTCGAACCCCTGTGGATGGGCGTATCGATTGCAGACAATGAAAGTCTATCCGCGGTCGTTTCCTTATAACCCATTGAGGGCCCTTGCTGGCGCATCGATAAATCAGTGTCGGTCGCGGTCCGGATTCTGAAACGTGGTGTATTGACATATCTAAGAATCTCGATATCCTCGACGCATGGAACTGATCGAAATATTCAAAGCCCTCTCGAACCCGACACGCCTGAAGATTCTCGAAGGCTTGAAGGATCCCGTGAAAAATTTTCCCCCGCAGGACGAGGGCGATGTTTTCATCGAGGGCGTCTGCGTCAGCAGCATTCAGGAAGGGATCGGCCTGTCACAGTCTACGGTGTCGAGTTATCTCGCCACGTTGCAACGCGTAGGGCTGGTTGAAGTGCGGCGCATCGGTCAATGGACCTACTACAAACGCAATGAGGCAGCCATCAGCGCGCTTGCAGAGATCATAGGGAAAGAGCTGTAGATTTTTTTACTACAGGATATCGAAATATCTCGATATCCCTCTTTATCGATACGAGGTTTTGCCATGAAAGCGATGATTCTCAAAGCATTCGGCGGTCCTGAATCTTTTGAACTCAGCGACGTGCCCAAGCCAGTGCCGCAAGCGGGGCAAGTCCTCGTCCGGGTGCACGCCACCTCCATTAATCCGCTGGATTATCAAGTGCGGCGTGGTGACTATCCCGAGCTGGTGCCACTGCCTGCCATCACCGGCCACGATGTCTCTGGCGTTGTCGAAGCTGTCGGGCCGGGTGTCACAGCTTTCACGCCGGGCGATGAGGTCTGGTACACCCCGCAGATATTCGACGGGCAGGGCAGTTATGCCCAATACCACGTGGCGGCTGAAAGCATCATCGCTCGCAAGCCTGCCTCACTGAGCCACCTTGAGGCGGCGAGTCTGAGCCTGGTGGGCGGCACGGTCTGGGAGGCTTTGACCGTGCGCGCGGCGCTGCGAGTAGGCGAAAGCATTCTGATCCACGGCGGTGCGGGCGGTGTCGGTCATGTGGCGATCCAATTGGCGAAAGCCATTGGCGCCAGAGTGTTCACGACCGTGCGCGAGGCCAACGCCGACTTCGCGCGAAGCATGGGTGCCGACGTGGTTATCGACTACACCCAAGAGGATTACGTCGAAGCAATCATGCGTGAGACCGCTGGCCATGGCGTTGATGTGGTATTCGACACCATCGGCGGCGATACCCTGACGCGCAGCCCCGACGCGCTCGCTCAGTTGGGCCGTATCGTTTCCATCGTAGACATCACGCAGCCACAAAACCTCGTTCAAGCCTGGGGCAAGAATGCCAGCTATCACTTCGTGTTCACTCGCCAGAACCGCGGCAAGCTCGATGAATTGAGCGCACTGGTCGATCGCGGCCAGCTTCGGCCCCACGTTGGCGCCGTCTATTCGCTGGCCGACATCCCGCTCGCCCACGCCCGCCTGGAGAGCCCCAACAACGGTTTGCTGGGCAAAATCGCCATTGCCGTCGAGCCTTCGCTCATCGCTTGAGTGCGCTCTGCATTCACGTCATTTGGAGAAACGTCATGGTTTATGAGATCGCTGTGCTGCCCGTTCACCCGGAACGCACCGAAGCCTTCAAACGCGCATTTAGCCAGGTCGAGCCGTTGCTCACCCGCGCCGAGGGGTATGGCGGCCACTTACTGGCGCAAGGCATTGAAAGCCCCGAACAATTCAACCTGATCGTGCGATGGCGATCACTGAAGGACCACTCGCCGGGGTTCGAGCAGAGTGACGACCATCAGCGGTTCATGCAGGGGCTGGAGGCCTATTTTTCAGCGGAGCCGAACGTCTACCACGTTGAGGGTGGTGCTTTTCCTGGCTCCTGAGCCTGATCAACCCTGCAGCCGATACGCATACGGCGTTGGATCGGGCAGGCCGTGGCTTGAGCAGTTGAGTCGCCGGCCGCTTGTGACGGGTGCTTTGGTGGTAGGCTGCGAGGCGCCGGCCCTGCTGGCGTCTACACAGCCCCCTTCAGGATCACCCGATATGCGCCTGCCAGATTTCATTCTTGAGAACCTTGAGCCGATTCTGCAGGCCTGGGAAGACTTCGCCAGAACCATCGAGACGCCGGGGGCGGAGCTCGACAGTGCGGCATTACGCGATCATGCCGAGCAGATGTTGCAGGCCATTGCCCTGGATCTGCGGACCCGGCAGACGGTGCGCGAACAAGTGGCCAAAGCCCAGGGGCTGGCACCGCGAGACGAACGCGAGACCGCCGCCGAGACCCATGCGGTGACGCGCCTGATGGCCGGTTTCACCATCGATCAGATGGTCTCGGAATATCGCGCCTTGCGCACCAGTGTGCTGAATCAGTGGATGAGTCAAGTCAAGCAAGGCAAGTCGATCGATATCGACGACATGACTCGCTTCCATGAAGCCATCGATCAGGCGCTGGCGGAGTCGATTGCCAGTTATTCCCGGGCGGTTGAAGCCTCCCGCAACGTGTTTTTGGGCATCCTGGGGCATGACCTGCGCACACCGCTGGGCGCGATCCTGTTGGGTGCCGATCTGCTGAGGCGTTCCAAGACCGGCGACGCCCGGTCGAGCAAGGTTGCCAACCAGATATATTCCAGCGTGCAGCGAGCGAGCCAGATCGTCGGCGATCTGCTGGACTTGACGCGCTGCCAGATGGGCCCTGGCATTCCGGTGAAAAAGACACGTATCGATCTCACGCCGCTGTGCGAGCGCGTTGTCGAGGAAATCCGCGCCTTTCATCCTCAAGCCAACGTGGTGTTTGAAGCGAAGGCTGCGGTGGCGGGCGAGTTTGATGGCGCCAGGATGGAACAGGTGTTTTCCAACATCGTCAGCAATGCGGTGACGCACGGCGACAATCGAATCCCGGTCACCGTCGAGCTGGACCTGTCCGAGCACTGCGCGGTGTTCAAGGTGCACAACGGCGGTGAGCCGATACCTGAGGACGTCCTGCCGTTTATTTTCAATCCGATGGGGCGGTTTTCGCAGCGTTCGGCGATTGATCACGGGCCGGTCGAGGGACTGGGGCTGGGCCTGTTCATCGCGTCGGAAATTGTCGCCTCACACGCCGGCTCGATCGATGTCAGCTCTGACCTGGCGGGCGGGACGATTTTTCTCGTGCGGCTGCCGATCGCTCTTGCCGAGTCCTAGCCGATGCGCGGCGCCGGCGCACGTCAGGGTGTGTCGGTGACCGGCGATCAAGTTGAAACCGTTCGTCGCCGAGCTTTTGATGACGTTGCTCGCTCATCAACCTCTTTGAACTCTCCAGCACCCAGCCTCGTCCCTTTTTATGTGGGGGCTCAGGGCAACGTTGCCGTGTAGTCCCGTTTTCAATGAGAAGGCGAGGGACCACATGAATACTTCAGACAGCAGGTCAGGGTTTGAATCAGGCGATCCGAAGGGCCAGCCTGAGCAGGGTTTTCAGCATTTGAAGGATGACGTCAGCGAAGCGCTGGGCGGGGCGCGGCAGCAGGCCGATGCGCAATTCGGTCAGTATCGCGACACCGCCGCCGAGCAAATCGAAGCGCTGGCGCAGGGTGCGAAAAGTTTCGTCTCCGAGCTGCCGGACAGCGACACGCTGGGCATGTCCGATTACCTCAACGACATGGCCGAGTCGATGACCGGGCTGGCCGATAACCTGCGCGGCAAGAGTGCCGAGCAGCTGTTGCACGATGCGGCCAGTCTGGCCCGCAGCAATCCCGCGCTGTTCATTGCCGGCAGCGTCGCCATCGGTTTCGGTCTGTCGCGGTTTCTCAAGGCGGGCACCGCGGCGGCGGCCACGGTCAGTGCCGAGCACGATCCAGCGGCCGGCACGTCTACGCCACCGGCCGGCGGCTTTGGCGCCCAGCGACCTTATGAGTCCTCGATGGCGTCTGCGACCGATCCCGGCCCGGGACTCGCCACCGGCATCACGCCGACCTCTCCCAACGAACACGATCATCCGTCTGACGCCGCGGGCGCTTCCGTGGCGCCTGCAACCGACCGCAAAGGAGAACTGTGATGAACAGAGACGAATCCGATCTGACCGGAGCACGCTCCACTGGCCAACCGGACGATGCATCGGTGGTAGGCCTGTTACGGCAACTGTCCCGGGAAGTGCCGGCGTTGTTCACCAAGGAACTCGCGCTGGCCAAAGCCGAACTGCAGGCCAGCCTCACCACCCTCAAGGCCGGGATGGCCGCGGTCGCCGGTGGCGCGATCGTTTTTCTGGCCGGCTTCATCATCCTGCTGCTGGCGGCGGTCTATGGCTTGAGCCTGTTCATGGCGCCCTGGCTGGCCGCGTTGATCGTCGGCGTGGTGGTGATGATCATCGGCTTCGCCATGTTGCAGTCGGGGAAAAAACAATTCGAGCCGTCCCATTTCAAACCTGATCGCACCTTGGATGCGTTGAATAAAGATCAAGAAGCGTTGCGGAGGAAAGCCTCATGAAAAGCGAACTGGATACCGAAGCGCAAAAGCGCCCTGAGCAGATCGAGCGGGAAATCGATGCGCAACGCGCGAGCATCGGCAACATCGTCGATCAACTGGAAAGCAAATTCACCCCCGGCCAGATGATCGATCAGGCGTGGGGCATGATGCAGAACAACGGGTCGATGTTCTTTACCAACCTGGGCACCAGCGTACGCAACAATCCAGTGCCTGCGGTGCTGACATCGGTGGGCCTGCTCTGGCTGATGATGAGCCAGAATCGCCCTCCGGCCCCGCAACCGACGTACCGCACCGGGCCGGATCAGGACCAGGCCGGCGAGTGGGCGGATGGTCTGGCGGACGGTATCGACAGCGCCCGCGAGCACTTGCATCACACCGGCGATTCTCTGAAGCAGGGCTACCAGTCGTTCAGAGGCAAAGCCGGGCACCTGGGGGAAAACGTCGGCGCTGCCAAGGAACATCTCAGCCATGCGATGCATGGTGCCAGCGATCGGCTTTCGCACAGTTCCCAGGCCTTGGGGCAACAGTTCAATCAAATGCTCAAGGAGCAACCGCTAATGGTCGCTGCCGCGGGTGTCGCCTTGGGTGCCTTGCTCGGCGCGGCCTTGCCGACGACTTCGACCGAACAGCGCTACATGGGCCGGGCCAGCGCCGGGATGGTCGACAAAGCAAAACAGAAGGCCCAGGAGGGTTACGACGCGGTGCGCGATACGGTGACGCGAACCACCGAACACAAGGAGCCGGCAGCGCCAGCGGAACCGTCGAAAAACTCATCTTCGGACCTGTCCGAAGGCTTGGGCACCTCCTGAGCTGAGTGAAAAGGGCGAGCCTGTAAAAATGGGCTTGCTCGCGAAAGTGGTGTGTCATTCGACCTGGGTATACCTGACATGGCCCCTTCGTGAGCAAGCTCACTCCCACACTGTTTTGTGGCGGTCCGCAAATTGAGTGCCCAACGCTCATGCCTGTGGGAGCAAGCTCACTCCACAGCGATTTTTGAGGGGCTGACATCACGGCAGACAGCCTGATGACGCAGCGCGCTCGCTCAGCTATCCGTATTGTCGACAGTCGCTTGCGCGGCGGCTTCGGCTTCGAGTTTCAAGCGATCCGCCTTGCAAATGTACTTGGGCTTTTTCGGCGCGAGCTTGGCGTTGGCCTTTTTGGCTTTTTCCTTGAACAACTGCTGCAGCTTTTTCTGACGATTCATGGCCGTTTCAATCGGGGTGGGGAAGGGGGCGAATCCTGACGCAAGCCGGTGTGCCCAGCAAGAAAAAAAGCACCAGGCTGAACACAAACGCCTATGCTTTAAAGCACCCCCGAACTGAAGGAACCGCACATGAAAAAAGCTCGCAGACTGGTTACAGCGCTGTCCTGCCTTGCGCTGGTAGTAGGCAGTGTCACGGCGCTGGCGGACCCTGGTAACGGAAAAGGCCAGGGCGGGCAGGGCAATCAGGGCGGCCAGGGTAACGGCAAGGGCAAGCCGCAGAACATGCAGGACCACGGGAATCAAGGGTCGGGCAACAAAGGGCAAAAATCCTCCGGTAACCACGGCGGCGGACCGAGTGTCGATCGTGGCAACATCCTCGGCGTCATCGGCGGCTATCGCGGCGAATACTGGAATCCCGGAAAGCCCTTGCCACCGGGCATTCAAAAGAATCTGGCGCGCGGCAAACCGCTGCCACCGGGTATCGCGAAAAAACTCGACGGGCGTTTGCTCGGCCACTTGCCGCATTATGACGGCTATGAGTGGCAGCAAGTGGGCACGGATCTGATCCTCGTCGCGCTGGCCACCGGGTTGATTTACGAAGTGCTCAACGGCGCTTTCGATTAAACCTGCCTCCTGAGGCGGCAGCCGTTTTGTCTGCCGCCCAGTCAGTTGTTTTCCCTTTCACTCTGATCGTTTGCGGTAGCGGTGCTGCGTTGTTATTGCTGCAACTGGTGCAGCAATGAACTGCAAACAGCGCGGCTTGTTCGTCCAGGCTTGAGCTTTCACACTGGGTTCAACGGTTAATGACTGAACGGAGATAAGCATGGCGAGCGCAATCCGCTTTACCGAAACGGGCAACCCCGAGGTCCTGCACCTGCACACCGTGAGCGTGCAAACGCCGGGGCAGGGTGAAGTCTGGCTTGAACAAGAGGCGGTGGGCGTCAACTTTCTCGACGTCAGCCAGCGCAAAGGCGCGGTGCCGGTGGCGTTGCCTTCGGGCCTTGGCCTGGAAGGCGCGGGCCGTGTCGCCGCGGTCGGTGAGGGGGTCAGCCACGTGCGCGTCGGGGATCGCGTTGCCTACGCCACCGGGCCTTTGGGCGGTTATGCGTCGGCGCGGTTGTTTCCGGCGGATCGATTGGTGAAGATTCCTGATGAACTGTCCTTCGATGAGGCTGCGGCAGTGCTGTTCAAAGGTATTACTGCGCAGTATCTGTTGAAGTCGACGTATCCGGTGGGGCCGGGGACGACGATGCTGCTCTATGGCGTCGCGGGTGGTCTGGGGGAAATCATGGTGCCGTGGGCCAGACACTTGGGCGCCACGGTGATTGGCGTGGTATCGAAACCGGCCAGTGTCGACAAGGCGCGGTCGATCGGCTGCGATGAGGTGCTGGTATTTGATGCTGAAACCCTGGCCGCCGAGGTGGCGCGAATCACCGACGGGCGCAAGGTCGACGTGGTGTACGACCCGATTGGCCGGGTGTCTTTCCAGGCTTCGCTGGACAGCTTGCGTCCCCGCGGCTTGATGGTCTCGTTCGGCGCGCAGAGCGGTGCGCCGTCAGCGGTGGAACTGGCGACACTCAATGCCAAGGGTTCGCTGTTTCTCACGCGTCCGTCACTGGCCGCGCACACTGCAAGCGCTGCTGAGTATCAGGAGCGTGCACAAGATGTGCTGGCCTCCGTCGCCGCCGGTATCATCACGCCGCGGATCTGGGCGCGCTATCCACTGGCCGATGCCGCCGCCGCGCACGCCGAGTTGGAGTCGGGTCGATCATCGGGAGCGATCATTCTAAAACCATGAATCTTGATGTTCTGAGCAATCAACACAGCGACGAGATCGCTGCCTTTCTGGCCGTCGCCGCGCAAGGGTCGTTTGTCGCGGCCGGTCGCTTGTTGCAGCGTCATCCCACCATCGTTTCGAAACGCTTGGCGGCGATGGAAAAACGCCTGGGGGTTCGCCTGGTGGAGCGCTCGACGCGCCAGGTGCGTATCACTGAGGCCGGTGCTCAACTGGAACAGCGCCTGCGTGTAGCCGTTGCGCTGATGAACGAGGCGCAGCAGCAAGCGGTGCAGGGTGCCAACGAAGTGCGCGGCACCTTGCGCCTCGCCTTGCCGGCCGCGATGGGCCGGTTGTGGCTCGGGCCGCTGTTGCCGGAGTTTCTCAAGACTTATCCGCAGGTCTCGATTGTCGCCGACTACAGCGAGGGCCTGGTCGACATCATCGAGCAGGGTTTTGATGCAGCGATCCGTATCGGCGAGCTGGACGACAACCGCCTGACCGCGAAAAAACTCAGCGATCACCGACGGATTTTGTGCGCATCGGCGGCGTACCTCGATGCTCACGGAACACCGCAAACACCGCAGGATTTGCTTCAGCACAATTGCCTGCGCTTCAGCGGGCTGGCGTCATTCCCGTTGTGGCGACTGCATCGCGGCGACGAGCTGCAAACCCTCACGCCCAAGGGCAACCTGACCGCCAGCGACAGCGAATCGCTGCTCGCCGCCGCCCGCGCCGGAGCCGGTATTCTCGGTGCCGGCGACTGGCTGATGAGCCGCGACCTTGCCGCCGGAACGCTGACTCAGGTGCTGCCGGACTGGCAACTGGATACGGCCGGCGGCGTCTACCTGGTCCGGCCCTCGGCGAGGTTCCCGGCAGCGGCGGTGGTGGCCTTCAAACAGTGGATCGAAGCGAAGTTCGACCCCGCGCCACCGTGGGCGGTTTTGCAGTGCCGCAAAATCTGCTGACACCCCAAAAAAAATCTGTGGGAGTGCCGCAAAGTTTGCTGACACCCAAACAAACCTGTGGGAGCGGGCCTGCTCGCGAAAGCGGTCCTCCAGATACAAATGAATCGCCTGACCCGACGTCTTCGTGAGCAAGCCCACTCCCACACGGTTTCAGGATGTACTCGGCATTCAAGGCAACCCACAAAATCCACACAAAAAAAGCCCGGCAACGCTGCCGGGCCTCGGTGTTCCATTACTTTATGCGGCCATGTTGCCTGCCGCCATTTCCTTCTTGTAGCTCGCCTTCATGGCCTCCATCTGCGCACCCAGTTCGTCGAGCTTCGCCTTGCCCAACAGCTTTTTCGCCTGAGGAAACATTTCCTTTTCTTCCTCTTCGATGTGGTGCTCCAGCAACTCTTTGACCACCTTCACGCGACCGGCAAATTCCGGCGTGCCCGGATCGGTCAATTTCAGGTCAGGCAGCACCAGCGAATCCACGGTGCGGTGTTCTTCCTTGGCTTCGTAGTACATGACGTCCTCTTCCTTGCTGCCGGCCTCTTTGAAGGCGGGATAAAGAATTTCTTCTTCAAGGCGGGTATGGATGGTGATTTCCATTTCCAGTTTGCCCAGCAACTCGACGCGCTTTTTCAGCGCCCGGTCGGTTGATTCGCTCAACTGGCTGAGAATGGCTTTTACTTTTTCATGGTCGGCTTGGAGAAGGTCGATGGCATTCATTATTTTAGGCCTCTGCTTTTCACGGATAGAACACAGCGTCTGATTGGCGCTGCTGTGTATTCCCTGAAGCTTTCGCAGGAGTCGTGCCAACGTTTCGTTTAGCGCCAACCCCGGTATTACAAGGCTTTGGCGCGGTTAAGCTCTTGCGCTTTCGTGCAGCCTGCATGAATGCCCTCGATCAGGCATTGCAGATAACAAGCCCGGCGAGTGCCGGGCTGGTTTTGTTGCAACGAATGGACCGGGCGTGCACCCGCTGCCTCATTGGTTCGCTTGGGAAGCCGATCCGTGACCGACATGCTTGGGCCCCGCCAACGCCCAGGCGATCAAGCCGAACAACGGCACGAACACGATCAACACAATCCATACGCCTTTGTTACTCGATTTCCCCTCGCTTTTACGCACCCGGTTGATGGCCCAAAGCTCGATCAGCACGAGAATGACCGCCAATACGATCCACACGGTTTCGATTTGCATAGGCTACCTCCTGATGGTCTATGGGTTAGGTGGTGCAAGCGGCGCCGGGTTCATTCTTTTTAGACGGCAGCGGCTGTTGCCATATCCGGTTTCAAATTTCATTTCTGATCGCCGCTGCGCCCTATATCCTCCAAACCACGATAGATAGAACAGGGACAGTGAGATGGCGTTCAGGGTCATGGTCGTCGGTGGTTACGGCAATTTCGGCAGCATCGTTTGTCGGCATCTGGCGGTGATGCCGCAGGTTGAGCTGGTGCTGTCGGGGCGCGATGCGCGCAAGTTGCAACTCAAGATTGATGAGCTGCAAGTGCAGTCGGGCCGTGCCTGCGAAGGCTGGTGCGGTGACGCGATGGGCGCTGGATTTCAAGCCGCGTTGAGTACACTGAACATTCAACTGGTGGTGCATACCGGCGGGCCGTTTCAAGGGCAGTCCTACGCGGTCGCCGAAAGTTGCATCGGTGCCGGCGTGAACTACTGCGACCTGTCCGATTGCCGCACCTTCGTCAACGGCATCGGTGCGCTCGATGCCAGCGCCAGACAGGCGGGCGTGGCGATCCTCAGCGGTTGCAGTTCGGTGCCGACGCTGTCCTCAGCCATCATCGACGAGCAGCGCCATCGTTTCTCATGCATTGATTCGATCGAGCATGGCATTTCTTCCTCGGCGAAGATGCCGGGGCTGTCCACGGTGGAAGGCGTGCTGGCCTACGCCGGCAAACCGATCAGGCAACTCAGGCACGGCCAGGTGCATGAAGTGCTGGGCTGGCTCGACCTTTCCCTGCGCAAGATGCCGCAGTTGGGCACGCGACTACTCGCCAATGTCGATGTGCCGGATATGGATATTTTCGCCCGTCGCTACGGCGCGCAGACCCTGAGTTTCAAGGCGGGCGCCGGCCTGAAGCTCGGCGGCGTGGCCAACGCGTTGCTGGCGCAAGCCCTGCGGTTCGGCCTGGTGCGTGATCATGCCCGCTGGGCAGCAAGGCTGCATCGTCTGGGCATGCGGTTCGAACGTTTCGGCGATGGCAAGAGCGCGATGTACATCGATGTCCGTGGCATTGGCCTTGATGGCAAGCCGCTGACCATGACCGCTCAACTCACCGCGTTGAATGACAAAGGCCCGGAAATTCCCAGCTGCGCCGCCGTGGCCCTGGCCGTGAAAATGGCCTCGGGCTATGTGCCTCAATCCGGCGCACGGCCTTGCGTGGGTGAAATCAGCGTCGCCGAATACCTGGCGGCAATCAACGATCCGGCCAATCTGAGCCTGTCGGTGCAGTTCTCGCAAGGGCAGCGTTGAGATGCTGTATCTGTGCATCAAATATCTGCATGTGATTGCCGCAGTTTTCCTGTTCGGATTCGGCATGGGCTCGTATCTTTACCTGATCGCCGCCAGCCGCACGGGCAACCCGCAAGTGATTGCGCATGTGGCGCGGATGGTCGTGCGCTTTGATGCATGGATCACCACGCCCACAGGCTTCGTGCAGATCATCACTGGCTATCTGCTGATGCGCCTTTCAGGATTGCCCATGAGTACCGGTTGGCTGCTGACCTCGCTGGTCATCTTCGTTTGCGTGGGCGCACTGTGGCTGCCGGTGCTGTTGTTGCAAAAACGCCTGCATGCAATGGCTGTGGGCGCCGAGGCGAGCGGCCAGCCCTTGGAGAGTCGCTACGCCAGCGTGTATCGATGGTGGTTCTGGATGGGCGTTTGCGGGTTCGCCGGGATGTTTGTTATCGTGTTGATGATGGTGACGAAGATGACGCCGCTGCAACTGATCGGCCTAACCCTGGGCTTTTAGAAAACGCTTTTCATGATCTGCTGTTGGCAGCAGGCAAGTGTCGTATTTGCCGAACAGCCGATAGCGATTCAGCGCAATGCGGTCGTAAGCCCAGTCGCGCAGGCGACGCGGAAAAACGCGCAGCAGCTTCAGCGGTTGCCAGCGCCCAGGCAGTTGACCGACCACTTCCAGAAACGCATCCGAACGCTCCCAGTACTGCCGGTCACGAATCACTGCCATCGTGTCGAACTCATCCAACGGCAAACCGGCCCATGCCAGCAACACTTGGCCCTCGGGCGACTGCACCGCGGCCAGGCGCACACGGCGCTGGCGATCATGCCGAATCAGAAACCGTGCCCAGCCGTTGCACAGTTTGCACACGCCATCAAACAGCACCACGGTTTCGCCGGGCTGCAGCAGCGGTGCGGGGATGGGGCGGGTTTTCGTGGACGGCATGGGCGGATGTCCTTGGCAGCAGTTGTCGCGATGATAACCTCGATCAACAGGCGCAGGTTCGACAGTGAGAGGCTGCCGCGCCGCTGTAATCAATGCGAACCCGGACAAAACAAGCCGCCCGGCTCATCACGCCTGTGCACCGCTGTCGCGCTTCACCCCTAGACAAAACATCTTTCGATAGTCCGACGGCGACGTCCCCAAATGAGCCGCAAACTGCTGCCGTAACGACAAAGGTGTGCCAAACCCGGCTTCTTCTGCAATGCATTCAACCGGCAAATCCGTGGTTTCCAGTAACGCCTGCGCTCTGATCACGCGCTCAGCGTTGAGCCATTTGGACACCGTCGTGCCGGTGGTTTCCTTGAATCGACGGGTGAAGGTGCGTCGACTCATCCTGGCTTTTTCCGCCAACAGGTCCAGCGACAGGTTCGCCCCCAAGTTCATGCGGGCCCAGGCCAGAACTTCAGAAAAATGCGTTTCGCTCGACAGCTGTGGCACCGGGTGCTCGACATATTGCGCCTGGCCGCCTTGGCGGTGCGGTGGCGTGACCAGCATTTTCGCCGTGTGATTGGCTACATCCGCACCGAAGCGCTGGCGTATCAGGTGCAAACAGCAGTCGATGGCCGCCACGGTACCCGCCGAGGTCAACAGGTTGTCGTCGGTGACATACAGCACCTCTGGGCGAAACCGAACCTTGGGGAAACGTTGCGCGAACTCGTCGCGTGCCGCCCAGTGCGTTGTCGCCTCCTTGCCATCGAGCAAGCCAGCATCGCCCAGCACGAAGGCGCCGAGGCATAAACCGACGATCAACTTGCCTTCGGCATGGGCCAGTTGCAGGGCCTGCACGAGCGCTGCCGAAGGCGTCATCGCTTGATCGCCCCATGCCGGAATGATGATGACGTCGGACACCGCCATCAATTCCAGCCCATGACCGATCGCCAGGCCAATGCCTTGGTCACTGCTGATCATGCCCGGCGCTTGCGCGCAGTAGCTGATCTCGTAACGGGGCTCGGTGGATGCCGGATTGGCCGTCGCCAGGACAATGCCCGGCACCGACAAGTGGAAAAGGCTGACGCCGTCGAACGCCAGTACGGCAACACGGATGGGGGGCATAAGGAAGTCTCGGTTTCATTGTGTCGAGTTGGCCCGATTATATCGATGAGTGTCATTCAGGCCACTGTTGGCTACGGCAGATTTCAGCAAAAATGGCCGCATTCATTAACGAACAGGATGATTTCCATGACACTCAAAACGCTTCCATTTGCCCTGAGCATTGCTTGCGCCACGGTGACTGCACCAGCGTTCGCAGAGACCGAAACGCGGTCGAAGCCTGAAGCCGCACACAAGCTGAATCTGCAACAAGTACGTAACGCCACGGTGAAAATCACCTACGGCGACACGACTTTTCTGATCGATCCCATGCTCGCCAAAAAGGGCACGTATCCAGGGTTCGAAAACACCTACCGCAGCAACCTGCGTAACCCGCTGGTTGACCTGACCGAGTCCCCTGAGCAAGTAATTGCAGGCGTCGATGCCGTCATCGTTACGCACACGCACCTTGATCATTGGGATGACGCCGCGCAGAAAGCGCTGCCAAAAGACATCCCTCTGTTCGCCCAGCATGAAGAAGATGCGCAGCTGATCCGCTCGCAAGGCTTCAAGAATGTACATGTGCTGACGAGTGAAGCCGAGTTCGGTGGCGTTAAAATTACCAAGACCGGCGGACAGCACGGCACCGACGAAATGTACGCCGTGCCGGCTCTGGCCAAACCGTTGGGGGAGGCCATGGGCGTGGTGTTCCAGGCCCCGGGTTATAAAACGCTTTACCTCGCCGGCGATACCGTTTGGCGCAAGGAAGTCGATCAGGCCATTGAGAAGTTTCACCCGCAAGTGATCGTTCTCAACGCTGGCAAAGCGAAAATGAGCGGTTACGAAGGCTCGATCATCATGGGCGAGGAAGACGTTCTGCGAGCGACGCAGGTAGCGAAAGACGCGAAAATCGTTGCCGTGCACATGGACGCGATCAACCACATGTCCCTGACCCGCGACCAATTGCGCAGCTATGTGCAAAAGCACGGCATTGAGAGCCGCGTGGACATCCCGGCGGACGGTGCGTCGCAGCAGTTCTAATTGATTCACCTCTGCCCGGGCGTGTCGCCGACGCGCCCGGGTTTACGCGGACGATTGGCACATCACTCGCCCAGTTTCGCCCAGAACTCTTCGGCTGAAGGACTGATCGGCGCGGTCGGGCGCGTCAGGTGAATCTCCAGGGGAATGTCCCAGCTTTCATCCAGTGCCCTGACCAGACGACCGTCAGCCATTTCCTGTTCCGTCAGGCTTTTCGGTAGCCACGCCACACCCTTGCTTTCCAGTGCCATGGACATCAGCACCGCGGCCAGGTGGCTGCTGAACAAGGGCTTGAGGTGTAGATAATCGGCCTTGCCGTGAAGCCTGTGCGCAACGATTCGGCCCAGACCGGATTCGTGGGTGTAGGCCAGATAGGGCAGGGTTTCAGGGGCGGTTCCGCACTGCGCGGAAGGACTTGCCAGCGGCACGAGTACATCTTCGCCGACCTTTTTTCCAATGAACTGATCGGGTGCCAGCAACGGCGGAACGTCGGGGTGACGATGGCACAACAGAAATTGCACCTGGCCATGAATCAGCATCTGCTCGCACACGGCCATGCTGTCGGAATGCAGCTGTACCGCATCGATCGGCGCGCCATTTTCTGCACTTCGCAACCAGCGCGGAAAGAACGTGAAGGACAGCGAATGAGTGGCCGCAAATTGCAGCTGCTTGGCCGCCATGCCGGCGACTTCCTGCGCCTCAGAGCGCAGTCGATATAGACGCCGGGCCGCTTCCTGGGCGCTGGGCAAAATCTGTCTGCCGGCCTCGGTCAACGTCGCGCCCTGCGGGGTGCGCACAAACAGGTCGACGCCCATCCAATTCTCCAGCGAACGCACGCGGCGACTGAACGCCGGCTGCGTAACGTGCCGCGCTTCAGCGGCCCGGACAAAGCTGCCGTACTCGGCCAGCGCGGAAAAATCCTCAAGCCAAACCAGTTCCAAGGGCAATGCCTCCTGTGCATAGGGCGCGGCATTAATAGCATTGGGCGGGTGTCATCGCAAAGCATAACGTGGGGCCACCACAACAAGAGGAACCCGTCATGCGTATCGTCGATATCCGTGAAAAAACCGTCTCTATTGCGTCGCCCATTGCCAATGCCTACATCGATTTTTCGAAGATGACCTGCTCGGTCGTCGCGGTTGTCACGGACGTGATTCGCGACGGTAAACCGGTCATTGGTTACGGCTTCAACTCCAACGGTCGCTACGGCCAGGGCGCGTTGATGCGCGATCGCTTTCTGGCGCGGATCACTGAAGCCGACCCGGAAACGCTGATCGATCACGAGAACAATAACCTCGATCCGTTCGCCATCTGGAAAGCCCTGATGACCAACGAAAAGCCGGGTGGCCACGGCGAACGTTCGGTGGCGGTCGGCACCCTCGATATGGCGGTGTGGGATGCGGTCGCGAAAATCGAAGGCAAACCGCTGTATCGACTGCTCGCCGACCGTTACCGCAACGGCGTGGCCGATGACAAAGTCTGGGTCTACGCGGCGGGTGGTTATTACTACCCGGGCAAAGACCAGACCAAGCTCAAGGCGGAAATGCAGAGTTATCTGGATCGTGGCTACGACGTGGTCAAGATGAAGATTGGCGCGGTGCCGCTGGACGAAGACATCCGTCGCATCGAAGCGGTGCTGGAAGTGGTCGGCGACGGCCAACGCCTGGCGGTCGACGCCAACGGGCGCTTCGATCTGCAGACTGGTATCGCTTACGCCGAAGCGATCAAAAAGTACAACCTGTTCTGGTACGAAGAAGTCGGCGATCCGCTGGATTACGCGCTTCAGGCCGAGCTGGCCAATCACTACGAACTGCCGATGGCCACCGGCGAAAACCTGTTCTCCCATCAGGACGCGCGCAACCTGTTGCGCCACGGAGGCATGCGCCCTGATCGCGACTATCTGCAGTTCGATTGCGCGCTGTCCTACGGCCTCGTCGAATACATGCGCACCCTGAAAGTGATGGAAGAAATGGGCTGGTCTTCACGCCGCGTCGTGCCCCATGGCGGCCACCAGATGTCGCTGAACATCGCCGCGGGTCTGCACCTGGGCGGCAACGAATCGTACCCGGACGTGTTCCAGCCTTTCGGCGGCTTCGCCGACGGCATCCGCGTCGAAAACGGCTATGTCGGCCTGCCGGATATCCCGGGGGTCGGCTTCGAAGCCAAGTCCGCGCTGTACGCCGTGATGCGTGAACTGGGCGAGGGCTGATTCCGTTTCATCTGCGGCCTCGATGAATGAGGCCGCCACTTCAGGTGTCATCCTCGACGCCAACGCCACACGCCCATCACAACAATAAAATGAGGTGCTCTCGTGGAAACTTCAAAATCGCGCTGGTACAGCCAGCTCTATGTGCAGGTGCTGATCGGTATCGTGATCGGTGCCGCCATTGGTTACTTCGTGCCGGATATCGGCGCCAAACTGCAGCCGTTTGCCGACGGTTTCATCAAGCTGATCAAAATGCTCCTGGCGCCGATTATTTTCGGCACGGTGGTAGTTGGTATCGCCAAGATGGGCAACATCAAGGAGGTCGGACGGATCGGTGTGAAAGCGCTGATCTACTTCGAGATTCTTTCCACCATCGCCCTGGTGGTCGGCCTGATTGTGGTCAACGTGGTCAAGCCTGGCGCCGGCATGAATATCAACGCCGGCACCCTCGATGGCAGCGCTGTCAACAAATACAGTCAGGCGGCGAGCGAGCAGGGCGGCCTCGTCGAGTTCTTCCTCAATATCATTCCGCATACCTTTCTCGGTGCGTTCTCCAATGGCGTCATGCTGCAGGTGATTCTGCTGTCTGTGTTGATGGGGGTTGCTCTGGTGCAAATGGGCGAAACCAGCAAGCCGCTGATCAATACCATCGACCTGTTCCTGCAAGGCTTGTTCAAGATCGTCGCGATGGTCATGCGTCTGGCGCCGCTGGGTGCCGGTGCCGGTATGGCGTTCACCATTGGTAAATATGGCATCGGCACCTTGCTGTCGCTGGGGCAGTTGCTGATGGCGCTGTACATCACCACGCTGATTTTCATTGTTGTGGTGCTGGGCGCGGTAGCGCGATGGTCGGGCATGCCGCTGATGCAGTTCTTGCGTTACTTCAAAGATGAAATCCTCATCACCCTGGGCACCTGTTCGACCGAAGCGGTGCTGCCGCGAATGATGGTCAAACTGGAAAAGCTCGGCTGCAAGAAATCCGTGGTCGGCATGGTCTTGCCCACCGGCTACACGTTCAATGCGGACGGCACCTGCATCTATCTGACCATGGCCGCGATCTTTATCGCCCAGGCGACCAACACGCCTCTGACGTTCATGGATCAGATGATTCTGCTCGGCGTGTTCCTGTTGACGTCCAAAGGCTCGGCCGGTGTAGCGGGGGCGGGATTTGTGACGCTGGCGGCAACGTTGACCACCATCCATTCGATTCCCTTGGTCGGACTGGTGTTGCTGCTGGGCATCGACCGCTTCCTCAACGAGGCGCGAGCGGTGACCAACCTGATCGGCAACGGCATCGGCACCATTGCCATTGCCAAGTGGGACAACTCGTTTGATGTCGAGGCGTGCGAACGTGAGATTGCGGCGATGAAGCACGACAAGGCGGCGAGAAAAGCCCTGTTGGCGCAGAAGTAATCGGCGAATGCCGGGGGAACGAAAAATGATCGAGCGATCCCATCATGACTTGCGCAAGGCGTTTGCCGAGTTGCTTAACGGCTCCGTCTGCAAGTTTGCTGCTTCGGTGTTCGATCCCATGTCGGCGCGAATGGCCGCCGACCTGGGGTTTGAGGTGGCCATACAGGGCGGCTCCGTTGCGTCGCTGCAAGTGCTCGGCGCGCCGGACATTGCTTTGCTCACTCTGGATGAGTATGTCGAACAGGTTGGCCGGGTAGGGCGGGTCAGCCAGATTCCGGTGATTGCCGATGCCGATCACGGCTATGGCAATGCACTGAATGTGATGCGTACCGTGACAGAGTTGCAGAAAGCCGGAGTCGCCGCACTGACGCTGGAGGATATCCCCCTGCCGGCTCGTTACGGCGCGCCGGCGCAGGGTCTGGTCGCGACGCAAGAGGCCGCCAGCAAGATTTACGCTGCGCGCTTCGCCCGTTCGGATCAGGCGCTCAGCATCATTGCCCGCACGAACGCAGCCGTGACCAGCACTGAAGATTGCATCGCGCGCACGCATGCTTATGAACGGGCCGGCGCCGATGCGATCTGCCTTGTCGGCGTGCAGAATTTGGAGCATTTGCACGCACTCACCTCGCATCTTCGCGTGCCCATCATGCTGATCAACTATGCCAATCCAGCGTTGAGCGATGTCGGCAAGCTGAGCGCCGCTGGTGTACGTGTCGTGGTCAATGGGCATTCACCTTATCTGTCCACGCTCAAGGCGACGTATGAGGCGCTGCGTGAACAAAGCGGTCTGCAGGCCAGCGATCTGTCGGTGCCTGAACTGCTTTCGAAATACACACTTTCAGGCGCCTACCGCGAGTGGAGCAAGGAGTATCTGCAGTCCGGGCGCGACTCGAACTGACTAGGCCGGGTTGACACCTCAGTCGTTACAATGAAATATATAGTGCACTATACAATAGCGAGCTATGAAATGAGCGAGAAGCTGAATCAGGTGGGAACGCAGCTGTCGTTTTCACTGTACGCCGCAGCCAACCGGGTGGTGCGCTTGCACAAACCGTATCTGGAGCCGCTGGGCTTAACCTTTCCGCAGTATCTGGTGATCCTGCAGCTTTTGAACGGCTCGCCATTGTCTGTGGGCGCACTCGGGACTTACCTGGCGATGGACGCCGGGACCATCACGCCGTTGCTCAAACGGCTTGAAGCTGCCGGGCTGGTCACGCGTAGGCGGGATCCGGCTGACGAGCGCCGCGTGCTGATCGACCTGACACCGCAAAGCCGTAGGTTGGAAGCGGACATCAGAGCCATCACCAGCAAAATCAAATCTGCCTGCCAACTCGATGAACAGGGGATTGAAGAGCTGCGTCTGACACTGGATGCGCTTGCTCATCCGGCTGCCGATTGAGCGTTTCGTACACGTGCCCAAAGAGGACATCATGACCATGCAACTGGCGAGATTTGACACTGATACCGCGAAGGATGAAACCCTGACGTTCCAGCAGACGGCGCGTACGCGGCGATCTTTTCGTGGATTCCTGGACAAAGCTGTTCCCGATGAGCTGATCCGGGAGGTGCTGAAAGATGCGCAGTGCGCTCCGTCCAATTGCAACACCCAGCCATGGGACGTGCACATCGTGCGCGGTCAGAAACTCAAAGAGCTTTCGCAACGCCTTCACGAAAAAAATGATGCAGGCGAGTTTACCTCGGACTTTTCCTTCGATATGGGGGCTTTTTACGGCCCCTATGGCGAACGCAAGAACGCTCAGGGCAAGGCTTATTACGAAGCCATGAACGTAATGCGCGGAGATAAGGAAGGGCGGCAACGCGCGGCTGCTTTGAACCTGTCTTTCTTCAACGCGCCGCAAGCGGTTTTTCTCTTCATGCCGGTGTTTGGCGACAGCGTCAGAACCGCCGGTGACATCGGCATGTACGGACAGACTTTCCTGCTGTCGCTGGCGTCCCGAGGGCTGGGTGGCATCCCGCAAACCTCACTGGGTTTCCATGCCGGCACAATTCGCGAAGCGCTAGGCATCTCTGACGATCTGAAAATGCTGTTTGGCATCTCGTTTGGCTACCCCGACGAGCATGCTCCCGGCAACCGCATGCACATGGATCGTGTGTCCCTCAGCGACAGCGTGACCTTTCATTCTTGAGATTCCTGACGTCTTGAGCCGGATCAGTGGAGGCGTGCTGATCCGCGCTCCGACGCCAAGCCAATTATTGCTTGTACCCAAAAGAGGTAAGTGAAATGAACATCGGCATTATCGGCGCCGGTAACATCGGCGCGACGCTGGCACGCAAGCTGGCTGCGTGCGGCCATCACATCAAACTGGCGAATTCGAAGGACCCGCACAGTATTCAGGATCTTGCTGACGCCATCGGCGCACACGCGGTGAGCAAAGAGCAGGCGGTGGTCGGGGTGGACGTCATCATTCTCTCGATCCCCTTCGCAAAATACCCGGATCTCAAGCAGACACTGAGTCAGGTGCCTGCATCGGTCGTTGTCATCGACACCTCCAATTACTATCCGCAGCGTGACGGGGCGATCAAGGATGTCGATGACGGCAAGCCCGAGAGCGTCTGGGTCAGCGAGCAGATCGGCCGCCCGGTCATCAAAGCCTGGAACGCCGCGCTCGCCGCCACGCTGGCTGAAAAGGGCCAACCTGACGGCGCTGCGGTGCGTATTGCCTTACCGGTCGCCGGGGATGATCCTGGCGCTCTGACCCTCGTGCAAAGTCTTGTGGCGGATACGGGCTTTACCGCGTTGGTTGCGGGCACTCTCCACGACTCGTGGCGTCAGCAACCCGGCACCCCAGCGTACTGCACCGAGCTGACGTTGCCGACCCTGAGGCTGGCGCTCGATGCGGCGGACAAGGCTCGATCGCCGCTGAACCGGGATGCGTTGATGACTCGTTTCATGACGCCCGGCAGCGAGTTCACCCATGAGCAGATTGTCGCCACCAATCGCGAAATGACGGCGTGATCGCAAGGGCTGGCGGGGACGGCGACTGGTCACCGTAGCAACAAACGCAATGGTTTACCGATAGAAGGGGCGGGCTTTCCCCGCCCCGGTCGGGCTAGCTACGCACAAACTCCAGCAGATCGGCATTGATTGTTTCGGCGTGGGTGGTGGGCATCCCATGCGGGAAGCCCGGGTAGATTTTCAGCGTAGCGTTTTGCAGGAGTTTGGCTGACAGCACCCCGGCATTTTCGTAAGGCACTATCTGATCATCGTCGCCATGCATCACCAGGACGGGGATCTTGATGCGCTTGAGGTCTTCGCTGAAGTCGGTTTGGGAGAACGCCACGATACCGTCATAGTGCGCCTTCGCGCTGCCCATCATGCCCTGGCGCCACCAGTTGCGGATGATGCCTTCGGAGGCTGTCGCACCGGGACGGTTGTAGCCGTAGAACGGGCCTGCCGGGACGTCTTGGTAGAACTGCGCGCGGTTGGCCTGCACTTGAGCTTGAAAATCGTCAAACACGGATTTGGGCAAGCCGCCAGGATTGTCCGGGGTCTGCACCATCAGCGGTGGCACGGCGCTGATGATCGCTGCCTTCTTGACCCGGTCTTCACCGTGGCGGGCGATGTAATGCACGACCTCGCCACCGCCAGTGGAATGCCCGACATGCACTGCCCCTTGCGCGCCGAGGTGGTCGACCACGGCCGCCACATCGTCGGCGTAGTGATCCATGTCGTGTCCGTCCCAGACCTGACTGGAGCGGCCGTGACCCCGCCGGTCGTGTGCGACGACCCGGTAACCGTTCGCCAGGAAAAACAGCATCTGTGCGTCCCAATCGTCCGCACTCAGTGGCCATCCGTGGTGGAAAAAGATGACCTCGGCATCCCGTGGGCCCCAGTCTTTGTAAAAGATTTCAACACCGTCTTGCGTCGTGACGTACGCCATGTTCGCTTCTCCTGAATGAAGTGAAGGCCGTGACCGGAGCGTGTGCTGATCATGGCCCTTGAGAACAACGTGCAACCCATCCGCCAAGCTGTTGCGGGAGAGGGATCGCCCCCACGGGTTCCAGACGTCAAGCAAACCCTGCAAGAGCGCCGCTTGGCCGCCCGATGACTTTAGGTTTAAAGTCAACTTCAAGGTCAACAGTTTCTTCGGGTGGATGATGAGAATAGGCGAACTGGCAAAAATCAGCGGATTGGCTCCGTCACGCATTCGCTTCTATGAGGCCAGTGGCCTGATTCGCTCTGTCGCGCGCAAAGCTAACGGCTACCGGGACTATGCACCGGAAACCGAATGGGTTTTGCAGATCATCACCGGCGCGCAGGCTGCGGGATTTTCCCTTGAGGAAATCCGTCAGCTAATGCCAGTCAACGCCGGGGGTTGGCAGCACGACGAGTTGCTCACTGGTCTCAAGCACAAGGTCAGTGAAATCGAAGTGCTGCAAAAGCGCTTGGCCGAGAACAAGGCTCAGCTTCTGCAGGTGATCAAGGGGATTGAGGACAAGCCAGAAGGCATGGCCTGTGCGGACAATGCGCAGTTGGTGATCAATCGTTTGCGCGAAGAGGGGCTGGGCACTGCGTCTGCTCAGCGTGGCGCCACATCGTCCAGAAAGAAAAGCACCCGCCAGGCGTCCAGAGCCTGACGGGCATTTACCGGTTTCAGTGCGAGTCAGTCAGGCTCGCAAGCGGTTTCGGCGCATAGAGCGCGCTCTGGAACTCGGGCACGTATTCGTACTTCATCATTTTCCCCAGATCGAGCGAGCGCAGGTAATTCGACAAGCTGCCGTCGCCCAATGTCAGTGTGACCGCCTCTGCATCGCGGCTGGTGCCATGGCTCAGCTGCCGGGAAACCGCGTAGCCATAGGCTAATTGGCCTTGGTGATCGAGATTGGTGAAACTGCTGGTGACCAGATCGACATCGCGGGACAGTTCGTCAAGCTTCCTCGCTTTGAAGGACACGTCCAGCTTGCCGGTCTGGCTGTCGGCAATCTCATACACCACCGATTGCGCATCTTCTTTGCGGTCAATGCCGGTGAGCCATTTCGGCAGGTTGTAACCGACCACACCGCGCACCCTCGCTAGCTCGGTATTGACCGGGAGTTTGAGCACATACCCCCAGAAGTCCTGCGACATCGACTGGCCCACCAGCGTGAGCGGACCCAGATTGGCCTTGCCCGGCTGACTGGTGATGATCGACACGGCGATCTCGTTGTACGCGTCGTTATCGCAATGCTCGTAGGTGTACGCGGTCACTGCGATCAATCCGCGACCCGGCCAGATTTGCAGCGGCTGTACGGCCGCCAGCACTTCAGGCGGCATCAATGCCCGCAGCCGCTGCAAATCTGCCGTATAGACGGCCGTGACGCGGCTGTTCTGGTAGTAGAAATTTGGCGAATACGACTCAAAGCCCATGTCGACCTTGCTCTTTGCCAGCCCTTTGAACCAGCTCAAATCAACGCCGGGGGCTTGGGCGGCAATCACCGACAGCGGCGGGTTGGAGCGGTAGCGGTCGTACAGACCGCCCTTGACCACCGGCACCTGGTGACCGGCGATATCGATGGTGTGAGTGTCGGTCGGACTGGTCATTGCAGGCGTCTGCGCCAACGCAGCGTGGGCAGCGGTGCAAAACAACAATCCGGTTAAAGCGGCGCTTGTCGGTTTCAATCGGTTTTCTCCAGGGGCGGTTTGAGGGTTCAGCGAGTTGCGTTGTCGGCAGAAAGTACGGCCAGTACCGCTTCAGCCACGGCTTTGGGCGACTGCGGGTTCTGGCCGGTGACCAGGCGCCCGTCGGTGATGGCAAAAGAAGTGAACGGCAGCCAGCCCTTGCGGTAACGCGCGCCCTGGCTGACCAGTCGGTCCTCGAGGAAGAACGGCACCTGGCGTTTCATTCCCGATAACGATTCCTCGCGGTCCGAGAAACCGGTGATGTTTTTGCCCTTGATAAGCAATTGGCCTTGCGCATCTCTGAGGTCCAGCAGGCCCGCGACGCCATGGCAGACGGCCGAGACCACACCGCCCTGGTTGTAAATGGTTTCGGCGACACGACGCAGGTCCGGGTTATGGGGGAAATCCCACATCACCCCATGGCCCCCGGTGAAATAAATGGCACCGAAACGGGACGGATCGACATCGGCGACCGGCAGGGTGTTTTGCAGGCGAGCGCGAAAGGCCGGGGACCGCAAATGTTCACGCGCCGACTTGTCCATGTACAACCAGCCGAGGCTGCGTTCGTCCAGCGGCACCGCGCCGCCTTTGGGGCTCGCAAACACCGTGGTATAGCCGGCCGCTTCCACGGTCTCGGTGAAGTGGGTCAGCTCGGTCAGCCACAGCCCGGTGGAATCGCTGCGTGAGGGATAGCGCGAGTGGTTGGTCATGATCACCAGAATCTGGCGATCCGTGGCACCTGCCGGGGAAGCAATTGACTCAGCCTTTGCAACTGTCATGAAAGCACCGCCTATTAGTACCAACGCAAAGGAAACAAGGGTTTTGAGCATCGTCTGGAATCCATAAAAACCTGCTGTCCGTGCATGCTCACCTTAAACCTCGCTTTAAGGTCAATCCCTGCGATTGCAGATTTTTTCCGGGATATGGAAAGCGCACGGCCACGGAAAAACAGCCATTGACCTTAAAGTTGACTTCAATCTTAAGCTGCCCCGACGTCAACTGAGGACTGCCCCATGAATGTGTTCGACACGCTGCTACTGCCCAACGGTTCGACCCTCAAGAACCGCATCGCCAAAGCCGCCATGGAAGAGAACATGGCGGACGCCGAGCAAGCGCCTTCGGCACAACTGATGCGCCTGTATCAAGCCTGGGCCGACGGTGGGGCTGGCCTGCTTATTACCGGCAACGTGATGGTCGATGGGCGTGCCATGACCGGGCCGGGTGGCGTGGTGCTGGAGGACGATCGGCAACTGGACAAGTTCAAGCGCTGGGCGCGGATTGGCCGATCCGGCGGTGGGCAATTCTGGTTGCAGATCAATCACCCGGGACGGCAGATGCAAGCCAATCTTGGTCAGCAGGCCTGGGCGCCGTCGGCGGTGGCGCTGGAGCTGGGCAACCTGTCCAAGCGTTTCGCCACGCCTCAGGTGATGACTGCAAGCGTGATCGCAGAGGTGATTCAGCGTTTTGCCAACACCGCTCGCCTGGGCGAACAAGCCGGATTCACCGGTGTGGAAATTCATGCGGCTCATGGCTATTTGCTGAGCCAGTTCCTGTCGCCACTGACCAATCGCAGAACCGACGAGTGGGGCGGCTCGCTGGACAACCGCGCGCGTCTGCTGATCGAGATTGTCAAAGCGGTCAGGGCTGTGGTTTCGAGAGAATTTGCGGTAGCCGTCAAACTCAACTCTGCCGATTTTCAACGAGGCGGATTCACCGCCGACGACGCCAGACAAGTGGTGGTGCTGCTCAACAATCTGGGGGTTGATCTGGTCGAATTATCCGGCGGCAGTTACGAAGCGCCCGCCATGCAGGGCGAGGCGCGTGATGGCCGAACTCTGGCTCGCGAGGCTTATTTCGTCGAGTTTGCCCGTGACATCCGTACCGTCGCGACAATGCCGGTTATGGTCACCGGCGGCATACGTCGACGTGCGATCGCCGAACAGGTTGTGCACAGCGGCGTCGACATGGTGGGCATCGGAACGGCGCTGGCGATTGATCCTGACCTGCCGCGTGACTGGCTGGCGGGCAAGAATACCGCTCCGCAATTACCGCCGATCACCTGGAAAAACAAAGTCATCGCTTCGCTGGCAAACATGGCGGTCGTCAAGTTTCAACTGACCAGGCTGAGTCGAAATAAACAGCCCGATCCGAAAGTATCGCCGTTACGTGCGCTGATTCTGCAACAGCTCGCGGCAGCCTGTCGCACTCGGCAATACAGGCACTGGATTCAGAGGCGTTCTTGAGTTGGCGACTTGCCCGCGTCCGAGAACGTCGGCGGGCATGCACACTTGCATTCAGCTAGAGGTCGCCAGAGGCCAGCCGAGGCGCGCGGCACGACGCAGGCTGGCCCTGACAACCAAGCGGTGAAACGGGGCAATGACGAAAATGTAAGCCCGGCCCAGACGGTTGTGACACTGGACCACCGTTGAAAAAACCAGTCGGCGACTGCCGTCAGGCTCTGCCTCTGCAGAACACAGGATGGATATCCGGAAATCGAGGTGCTTGTCGTCCTCTCCCAATACGATCTCAGTCTGGTTGGTGCTGTATACCTTGAAGATAGCCACCCGATCAGCCAGCGCTGCCAATTGCCTGGCTGTCTTGAGACCGAAACAGCGCACGAGGGTGTCTCGCACTTGCATGAGCCATCCGACCCAGGATGGCTGGTTGGAAAGAATGAATCGGGCCAGTAAATCCGCATCGTCGCAGGTGCCCGCAGGGAGCCGAATCGCGAAAGCGTCCGCCAGATTCATTGACGTGTAAAAGTGGGCGACGCTGGACCCTGAAGGGACTGGCACAGCCATAACGGGCTCAAATTCCTGGGGCATCGGGTATCTCTCCTGAGTTTCTACCTGCTAATGAAAAGGCATGCGATGTGGCGGTCGTGCGCATACGAATGCCCACGCATCGATGAGGTCCATAGCCTCGCTGAGCGGGGAGGGATCAACTGGATGCTGCCGAGACGCCAATTTCTGCCTGGCGGATACTGAGCCCGATCAGTGCATCATAGAGCTCTTGCTGCCCGGCTGGCAGAACAGGACGCAATGTTGCGCGGCGCTTGTCGACACCGAACCAGGATTCCACCAGCCATCCCACCAGATAGAGTGCCGCAAGACAGCCGCCGGCGGTCGCAACGTTCCCCTGAGAGACAAGCGGCTGATCCAGACACTCAAGTCCCAGCGCTTGCAAACCCGATCGTGCCTGCGGGTGAGTCGTCGCTTGTCCGCTGAGCAGCCCAAGCCGCTCGAGAATGAAAGCTCCGGCGCAGACGGCGCCGATGCGCTGGCGGCTGGGGTCAAGTGCAAAGGCGGGCAGGAAATCTGCGGCGACCAGGGCCGCGGGTATGCCTTCCTTGCCGCTGATGAACAATACCGCATCGGCACTGTTGGCCTCGCAAAGCGGACCGTGCACTGAAACCGGCAGGCCGTGCGCTGATCGCACGGTCGCGCTGGCCGCTAATATCCGCACGTGCCAGTCTTGCGTGTTGCGGCCTAAGATGTCCCACATCAGGAACAGGTCGATATCGGTGAATTGGTCGAAAGCAACCAGAACGATTTTCTTCAAGGCGAACTCCATGAAACGTGCTGGCGTGCACAACGCAACGGCCATTTCTGCAGGTGTTCGCAGCGTATCAATCGGTTGTCCGCCATACACAGCCTGTATGGCGCTAAACATGGAGCGCACTGACTGATGGAAAAACTGACGCGCAGTCATTGGATCGCGGCGGGTTTTGAGGCCCTCGATCACGTAGGGCACATGGGCGTTTCTGCCGAAAGTCTGGCGCGCCGATTGAATGTCACCCGCGGATCGTTCTATCACCATTTCCGCAATCGCGAAGACTTTGTCCGCAGTTTGCTGACCGCCTGGGAAGAAGACTACACGCAGCGCATGCTCGCTTATGCAGCGCAGGGCCGTAGCGCGGGCGAGACCTTGAAACGCTACTTGAGTATCGCCGCCGAGAAACAACCCGGGCGGGAAATTTCCATCCGCGCCTGGTCGCTGCACGATCCGTTGGTCAGCGAGTTTCAGCAGCGCGTCGACGCAAGGCGATTGGACTTCGCCATTCAGACGTGCCGCCGCTTCGTCCATCTGCCAGGTGAAGCAGAATTGGTCGGGCAGATGGCTCATCTGTGCCTGATTGGGGGACAACAGACAGGGCTGCGGCGGGATGCTGCGCGCTTTAACGGTTTTTTGAGTCGAGCCTTGTCACTGTTCGAAGCGGCGCGTTCAGGGTGGCGGATTTGAATCATGTCCCACGTTCCATAGATTGCCACGACTCCATGCGATAACGGCTCACTGATCAAAATGCCTCTACGCTTTGCATTGCGTGCCTGCGCTAACACCTATGGTTGATTGCCGCGCATCGGTTTTACTGCAAGGATTCTCAGTCGATTTTCTTCTTTGTGTTTCTCTCGACTACGTTTAGCAATGTCGGCGAGTGGCAGGCACTTGTCGGGGCCTGATGATCAAACGTTTACCAATGGCTGCGAACGCTATGAACGAAGGCATGCAGATTCTATGGGACGACGCCGAGCGGGTACTCTGCCGTGGCAGACGTGCGGCGGGGAATGGTTCTGTTGCGGTTCTCGTGGCGTCAACCGCGGCAGAACAGCCTGGTCGCTCAAGCCTGGACCGTCTGGCTCATGAGTATTCATTGAAAGATGAACTCGATAGTCAATGGGCGATCCGTCCTGTGGAATTGCTGCACGACAATGGCCGGGTGCATCTGGTGTTCGAAGATCCCGGCGGCGTGTTGCTCGCCGAATTGCTCAGCGCCCCGATGGATGTCGAGACGTTTCTGCGCGCCTCGATCAGCATTGCCGAGGCGCTGGCCAGGATGCACGGCTGCGGCCTGATCCACAAAGACATCAAACCTGCGCATATTCTCGTCGATTGCGTCGATGGCCACGCGCGTCTGACCGGCTTCGGCCTGGCCTCGCGCTTGCCACGCGAACGGCAGGTCGCGCAATCGCC
This sequence comes from Pseudomonas sp. SWRI99, assembly GCF_014270125.1. Lineage (NCBI taxonomy): Bacteria > Pseudomonadati > Pseudomonadota > Gammaproteobacteria > Pseudomonadales > Pseudomonadaceae > Pseudomonas > Pseudomonas sp. SWRI99. The sequence continues at coordinate 74,362 of NZ_JABWQR010000010.1, forward strand.
TGAAACCCTGGCCGGGACTCTGGCGTACATGGCGCCGGAGCAGACGGGGCGGATGAATCGCTCGGTCGATTCGCGCAGTGACCTCTATGCCTTTGGGGTCACGCTCTACCAAATGCTCACCGGATCCCTGCCGTTCAGCGCCGCTGATCCCATGGAATGGGTGCATTGCCATATCGCCCGGACACCCCTGTCGCCGAGCGCGCGGGTCGCCACCGTGCCGCAAGTGCTTTCGCAGATCGTGATGAAGTTGCTGGCCAAGACCGCGGAAGAACGTTACCAGTCCGCGATGGGGGTCGAACAGGATCTGCGCCGCTGCTTGACGCACTGGCAACGGCAACAGCACATCGAAGCATTTCCCCTGGATGAACGAGGCACATTCGGCCGTTTGTTGATTCCCGAGAAACTCTACGGACGCGAGTCAGAGGTCGAGAGTCTCGTCAATGCGTTCGCACGCATGGCCGGCAATGGACGGCCCGAACTGGCGTTGGTCTGCGGATATTCAGGGATCGGCAAATCCTCTGTGGTCAACGAATTGCATCGCGCGCTGGTGCCGGCAAGGGGGCTGTTTGCCAGCGGCAAGTTCGATCAGTACAAACGCGACGTGCCTTACGCAACATTGGTACAAGCCTTCCAGAGCCTGGTGCGCACCTTGCTGAGCAAGAGCGATGCGCAAATGGTGGGTTGGCGCGATGCTTTGCGGGCGGCGCTCGGTGCCGATGCGCGGCTGATGTCGGACCTGATTCCGGATTTGAAATTGATCATTGGTGAGCCCCCGGCGCTGGCCGATCTGGAGCCCGCCCTGGCGCAACGACGGTTTCTGAAAGTGTTCAGCAGATTTATCGGTGTGTTTGCCCGAGCGGAACATCCGCTGGCACTGTTTCTCGACGATCTGCAGTGGCTGGATGCCGCAACGCTCAATCTGCTCGAGGAAATGTTGATTCGTTCGAAGATGAATCATCTTTTGCTGATCGGTGCCTATCGCAGCAATGAAGTCGACGCCTCGCACCCCTTGATATCCAGGCTGCAGTCGATCAAATCCGCGGGCGGCACAGTGCATGAAATTTGTCTGGCACCGCTGGCCATTGCACACGTCGAGACGTTGCTCGTCGATGCGATGCAAGCGGACCGGGCGTATGTCGCGGCACTTGCACAGCTGATTCTGGACAGAACCGCCGGCAATCCGTTTTTCGTCATCCGCTTTCTCAAGACCCTCGTTGATGAAAGTCTGCTCACGTTCGACCAGGAGAGCAGACGCTGGCGCTGGGATGCCGATCTTATTCACGCTCAAGGCTACACCGACAACATTGTCGACCTGATGGTGGGCAAGTTGGTGCAACTGCCACTGCGCACGCAGCAAGCGTTGCAGCAATTGGCATGTCTGGGCGACGCTGCGGACGTCGACACCTTGTCGTGCGTGCTTGCGATGCCTGCGCCGCAGGTTCACCTGGTACTTTGGCCCGCTATCCGTGACGAATTGATCACGCGCCAGGACCACTCCTACGGTTTTGCCCACGACCGTATCCAGGAGGCGGCTTATCTGTTGATCGCGCCGGACGCGCGAGCGCAAAAGCATTTGCGGATCGGCCGTTTACTCCTTGATCAGGCGCCAAAGGACGAATGCATCGACACGATTTTCGAGATTGTCGGGCAGCTCAATCGCGGTGCGCCGCTGATGGCTCGCCAGTCGGAGCGCGAGCAACTGGCGCAATTGAACCTGCTGGCGGGCCAGCGCGCCAGAGCCTCGACGGCGTATGCCTCGGCGCTCAGGTACTTTACCCAGGGTGCTGATCTGCTCGACGAAACCTGTTGGGGCCGGCATCGGGGGCTGATCTTCGCCCTTGAGTTTGGTCGGGCCTGGTGCGAATTCCTGACCCGGCAACTGCTGGCCGCCGAAGCCCGTCTGCAGCGTCTGTGCGAACGCGTCGTGACAGTGGAGGAACGAACACAGGTGGCATGCCTGCAAGTCGATCTCTACCTGATTATGGATCAGAGCCAGAACGCGGTGACGGTGTGTCTGGCGTTTCTGCGCCATCTGGGCATCGAATGGTCGCCCCATCCCTCGGACGAGGAGGTGCGCGACGAATTCCTGCGAATAAGCCGACAACTGGGTAGCCGCAGCATCGAATCTTTGATCGACCTGCCACCCATGCAGGACGCCATTGCCCTGGCGGCGCTGGAAGCCTTGACCAAACTGATCGTGGCGGCGTTGCATATGGACGGCAACCTGCCGGGGTTGGCGATGTGCAGGGCGATCAACCTGAGCATCGAGTTCGGTAATAGTGATGCGTCGTGTGTGGCCTATGCCAACGTGTCACGAATTGCCGGTCGACGTTTTGCCGACTATCCGGCCGGGCAGGCATTTGCCGAGCTGGGCTGTCGACTGGTGGAGCGGCGCGGACTCGAGCGCTATCAGGCGCGCACTCAACTGGCTTTCCTGTTGTTTGCCCAGCGCTGGATGCAGCCGGTGCGTACCTGTGTCGAGCCGCTACGTCAGGTGTTCGAAGTTGCCACCCGGACCGGTGATCTACCGGTAGGTGCCTTTGCCGGCAACAGTCTGGTATCCAATATGCTGGCCACTGGCGAGCCCTTGGCCGATGTGCAGGCAGAGGCCGAAAAGGCCTTGGTTTACGCCCGCAAAATCGGCTTCGCCGTAGGTGTCGACTTCATCGAAACGCAGTTGGCGTTTATTCAGATGCTGCGTGGCCAGACGCGACTTTTCGGCAGCCTGGAACCTGGACGATCGACGGCGCCCAGCAAACGGCATCGCCGCACCGCGACGTCGCTGGTCTCGGCCTGCTGGCGCTCGATTCGCACGTTGCAGGCGCGTTATCTTGCTGGCGACTACGAAGCCGCGGCGCGGGCAGGGCAAGCCGCGCAGCAACTGTTGCATGCCTCGCACCTGTTTATCGAAGAGGCTGAATACGCGTTCTACAGCGCCCTGACCCTGGCCGCTCAGTGCAACAGCGCGCCTGCCGGCGAGTCGAGAGCCGAACTTGAACGGGTGGCGGCTCATTATCGACAACTGCGAACATGGGCCGATCTGTGCGAGCAGAACTACGCCAGCCACGCCACACTCCTGGAGGGAGAAATGGCTCGCCTCGAAGGGCGCGCGCTGGAGGCCGAACAGCATTATGAACAGGCCATCCATCTGGCGCAGGCCAGCGGTTTTGTGCACATCGAAGCGTTGGCCAACGAACTGGCGTCACGCTTTTATACGGAGCGTGGCCTGACCAGGATCGCCCGGATGTACCTGCAAGACGCTCGTTATGCCTATCAGCGCTGGGGCGCCGACGGCAAGGTTGAGCAGTTGGAGGCCAGCCATGCGTTTCTGCGTGCGGAAAAAACGTTGCCCGGTCCTACCAGTACGATTGCCACACCCGTCGAACGTCTTGATCTGGCCACGGTGCTGAAGGTATCGCAAGCGGCGTCCAGTGAAATCGTGCTGGAGAAATTGATCGAAATGGTCATGCGCACCGCGCTCGAACAGGCCGGCGCGGAGCGCGGTTTACTGATTCTGCTGGAGGCAGGCGAGCAACGTATCACGGCCGAGGCAATGGTCCATGATGACACTACACAAGTGTCCCTGCGCGAGGGGCCGGTCAGCGCCGCCATGGTGCCTCAGTCAATCCTCTTTCATGTGCTGCGGACCCGGGAAAACCTGTTCCTCGATGATGCTTTGAGCGAACCGCCGTTCGCCGACGACCCTTACGTTCGCGAACATCGCGCACGGTCGGTGCTGTGCCTGCCGTTGCTGCATCAGGCGCAGTTGATGGGGGCGCTGTACCTGGAAAACAACCTGAGCACGCGGGTGTTCAGCACCTCGCGAATCGCCGCGCTCAAGCTGGTCGCTTCCCAGGCTGCGATTTCGTTGGTCAACGCGCGTCTGTACCGCGATGTCCAGCTGCGTGAGGCCAAGATCCGTCGGCTCGTCGACGCCGATATCATCGGTATTCTGTTCTGGTCGGCTCAGGGTGAGGTGGTGGAAGCCAATGATGCGTTTCTGCGCATGGTTGGCTACGAGCGCGAGGATTTGCTGTGCGGTCGGGTGCGCTGGCGGGATATGACCCCGCCGGAATTTTTGCCTGTCAGTGAGCGCGCGCTCGCGCAAGCGTTTGCCACGGGCCGCGCGGCGCCGTTCGAAAAGCAATATTTGCGTAAGGATGGCAGTCGCTTGCCGGTGCTTGTCGGCCTTGCTTTGCTTGAAAGCGATCAACTAAAAGGCGTGGCGTTCGTCCTCGACCTGACCGAGCGCAAGCAGGCTGAAGCACAACACCACGACAGCGAGCAGCGTTATCGCGAGATTCAGGCAGAACTGGCGCATGCCTGTCGCGTAGCCACAATGGGTCAGCTCGCCGCGTCGATCGCCCATGAAGTCAGCCAGCCGCTGGCCTCGACGTTGGCCAGTGCACAGGCGGCCGTGCGCTGGTTGACGGCGCAGCCGGCGAATGTCGAGGAGGTACGCCTGTGTCTGGAGCGCATCGTCAAAGATGCCAATCGAGGCAGCGAAGTGCTGGCGCGCATCCGCGGACTCATTCGCAAGGCGCCACAGCCCAGGGAGTCGGTGAACCTCAATGAAGTGATTGGTGAAGTCATCGAAATCATTCGCGGTCAGGCCGAAAAGGCCGCGGTCGCGATCCGCGTCGACATGTTAGCCGAACTGCCGGCGGTCAATGGCGACCGGGTCGAACTGCAGCAAGTCGTGCTCAACCTCATAATGAACGCACTGGAAGCCATGAGCGCTACGGTGGGCGGCCCTCGCGAGTTACTCATCTGCACGCAACGCGACGAGGCGGGGCAGGTGTGGGTGAGTGTCAGCGACTCCGGACCGGGTTTCGGCTCACAGTCCAGCGAGCACCTGTTTACGCCGTTCTACACCACCAAACCCAGTGGGCTGGGCATGGGCCTGGCGATTTGCCGTTCGACCATCGAGGTGCATGGCGGCCAGCTCTGGGCTTGCGCTAACCGGCCTTGCGGCGCCGTGGTGCAGTTCGTGCTGCCCGCTGAAGAGCCACTCTGACAGGCAAAAAAAACGCCCGCCAAAAACATCAATGGCGGGCGTCTGGGAAGTGCCGGCACAACAAGGAGAGCGCTGTACCGGTCAGGGACGAAACTTTCGGATCAGGCAGCGGAGCCGGTTGCCAGGCGCAGCCGATTACAGCTCAACAAGCGCATGACGTAGCCGATTTTGATTGCCGTCGGCCCGAGGATCGTCAGTGCATGCGCGCCCACCAATTGCGCAAGGCGCAGATGCGCGTCGAGCCAATAGGCGAAGACAATCCCGACGATCAGCATGACCAGCCCGCCGATCAACAACACATGCGACAGCTTCAACACCCGCTGCGCATTGTCGAAAAAGCCGTACACGTCGATCATTGCCAACGGCTCATGCCACGGGAATCGATGGGTCGGCGGCAGCCAGCGCGGCAGCGCGATCAGCGGCGGGCGGGTAGATCCACACCGTATTGATCTGGGTCTTGAGCTCCTTCGCTTCTGGCCCGATCAGTTTCAACTGGCGATCCCAACCCTCGGTGTACACAGCGCCCCATGCCCCCAAGTCAAGGCAGGTCACGTACTTGGGCTGGCTGTAGGTCATCGGTTCGACACCCAGCAAGTCGGCCGCGACGTTGTTGCCGGCATAACGGCCCAGGCTGATCGCGTGCTGACAGGACATCGCCGCGTAATTGCCGAGGGTGTCGGTCGCGGCGTAGGCGGTATCGCCCGCTGCGAAGACATGGTCATGTCCCCGCACTCTCAGGTTGCCGTCAACATGCAGCCGGCCTTGCAGGTCGCGCGTTCCGGCCACTTGTTCAGTGAGCGGGCTGGCACGGAAACCGACGGTCCAGATCACTGTGCTGGCCTCGATGCGCTGACCATCGGCGAGGGTCACGCCACCGGCATCGACCGACGCGACCGATGCGTTGGCGATCCATTCCACGCCCAGTGCTTTCGACGCTTCGACAATAGCAGGGCGGATGCCATCGCCCAGGGATGCAGCGATCTGCGGTGCGCGATCCACCACGATCACCCGAATATCGGCGTCGGCGCCCAATGCAGCGCGCAAGCGGGCCGGCATTTCAGTCGCGGTTTCGATCCCGGTAAACCCGCCGCCGGCGACCACGACGGTGTTGCGCGCTGCACTCGGTGGCACATTCTTCAACGACTTGATATGGGCTTCCAGTCGCGCGGCTTCTTCAATCTGATCGACATCGAAAGCGTGTTCGATCACGCCTTCCAGCGCTGGCCGGATAACGCGGCTGCCGGCAGCCAGCACCAGACGGTCGTAATTCAGCGTACCCTGCGAACCGAAGGTGTCGCTGTAGGTGACGCGCTTGTTCTCGGTGTCGATGCTGTCCGCAACGCCTTTGACGAATTTCACCCCGACTGCCTCGAACAGATCACCCAGCGGCGCCGTCATGGTGTGCACATCCGGCTCGTAGAAACGCGGACGGATGCGCAGTTCTGCCTGGGGGGCGAGGACGCTGATCTGCACGTCGTTACGGTCATGCTGGTCCAACAGACGGGCGGCGCCCAGGGCGCTCCAGACGCCACCAAACCCTGCGCCAATAACCAGAATGTGCTGTTTCATCGGATGACTCCTGAACAAAAAATGAATCGTTTATGGGGGCTGTCGGTTCGCGCCGGACCGTCGTGCGGCCCCGTGTGATGTCCTGGCTGCAATCAACCATGGCGGTTCGATTCGCTGCAGATGATGCTATCGGGGAAGGACGCGAGCGACACTTCTACATAGGGTCAGCGGCGACATGCCTAAGTGTGAGGCGGGTATACGTGGGTATAGGCGCAACCCTTGGCGCGAGTCAGTCGGGCCGGTTGACGATGGCGTCGATGCACTTCAGCAGTTCGCCGCAGGGGAAGGGCTTGGGAAAGTAGGCCACCGGTGCAGTTGATTGCGCGCTGACCTGGGGAGGAGATCCTTGGTAGCCGGTAATGAATATGATCGGAATGCGCGCTCCTTGAGCGCAGAGCAGGTCATGCATTTCTATTCCGGACAGACCCGGCATCTGGATGTCCGAGATCAGGCAGCGGGTGTTGTGCGCGGCGGGGCACGCCAGAAACGCTTCGGCTGTGGCGAACAGTTGCACGGTGTAGCCGTTGGACCGCAGCAGACTGTCTAGTGCCAGGCGCACGGACTCGTCGTCATCGACAACCGAAACAACAGCAGTGTGGGCCATTTCTTTCCCTGGGCTCTTGCGGGTAGCCCAGCAAGGACGCCCGCCATGTCGGCAAGATACGCCGCTCACGCGGGCGGCGTACTTATACGTGTGTATAGAAATTCGTTTGAGCTTTAACCAAGTACCCGTGGCGGGCGGCAAGTCGTCAGCGTGAGAATCGACTGCGGTATTCGCGCGGCGTGATCGAGAGGTGACGCTGGAAGGCATAGCGCATGCGGTCTTCATCCCCGAAGCCGCACAGCTGCGCGATCTGATCGATGTTGCGCTGCGAGTCTTCGAGCAAGCGTCGCGCCGCTTCAAGGCGAAACAGTTCCAGGGCTTTCGCGGGTGTCCGACCGACCTTGTGCTTGTAGACGCGGGCGAAGTTGCGGGTGCTCATTTGCGCCTGGCGGGCCATCGCTTCGACTGTCAGGCGGCTGTCGCCGAGGTTGTCGCTCAGCCACAGGTGCAAGTCGTCGAAGCCGCCACGGTCGTCGGTCTGCGATTGCAGCAACTGGCTGAATTGCGCCTGACCGCCGGGCCGTTTGAGAAATACCACCAGCTCACGCGCAACTTCCAGGGCAATGTCGCGGCCGCAATCGGCTTCGACCAGCGCCAGTGCCATGTCGATGCCGGTGGTCACGCCTGCCGATGTCCACAGCGTGCCTTGCTGGATGAAGATCGCGTCGAGGTCGACATTGACCGTCGGGAAACCGCTCTTGAGCGTGTCGCACATTGCCCAGTGTGTGGTCGCCCGCAAACCGTTGAGCAAGCCGGCCTCAGCCAGCAGAAACGTACCGCTGCAAACCGAGGCGACGCGCTTGGCCTTGGGCGCTGCCTGACGCAACCAGCCAACCAGCGCGCGATTGTCTATCAACGCCTGACGAATATCCGGCGCGCCGGGCACGAGCAACGTATCAATGCTCACATCGTTGAGCTGGCTCAATGAGGTGGTCTGGACCGACAGGCCTTCGGCGGTGGCGATCAATCCGCCCTGCACACTGGCCGTGTGCATGCTGTATCCCGGCAGACCGCGCAGCGCCAGGGCTTTGGAGGCAGACCAGAACACAGTCTGTGCACCGGTCAGGTCCAGCAGACCCATTCGCGGATACGCCAGAAACAACAAGGTGCGCGGTTGCGTGCGCAGAGCGTTGAGCGAGGGAGTGTCGGGCAGCATCGAATTCATGGCGGCGTCAGGGCTCTGTTGTCGTCACGGCTGGCGAACAAGGGCACGGGTGCGTGGGTTTGCCGGATTGACGGTTATAAGTCATAAGTTCCCTGTGCGCCAGCCGCAGCCGCGGCGGTAAGAGCGCCCTCATCCTGACGATGCAAATACGCAGCGAGCGTCAGGGAGAGGGCGGGCCTTCAACGACAGGCCATGCAGAAACCAGGCACGGCCCGATAGGCAGTGCTGTTGCCGTTGTCCGCTACACGTCTTTCCAGCAAGCGATCCGAGCCCCCTTCAGCAATCCGGTTCTGCTTGAGATGATCCGCACCGTCGGCGGCCAGTTGGCGTTCGTGCAGGCGATCGGCACCCCCTTCGGCGACCCGGTTCTGCGGGGTTCGATCAGACCCGTCGGCGGCGATGCTCTGTTCTCGGGCCTTGTGAAGCGTGTTTTGAAGCAATGGCGCCGACGCGTCTCGGTCGCCTTCTGCGCGACCGCCGCTGCGCACTTCGGCGGCGTAGGTGAACGATGGCTGAGCACCGATGGCGGTCATTAAGGCGCAACTGAACAGTAAGTTTGCAAGTTTCATTGATTTACCCATCCTGTGAAATGGTGATGTTCAACAGCACTTGCAATTTTATAGTGCTGACAACTTCAGGCGCTTATGCAATGGGGTGGGCAGGGCGTTCATAGGTGTTAAGGACCTATGCTCAAGTATAAAGTCACAGTAACGGTCCGACGTAGCGGCCAGGTTTCTCACTGCGGTGAGTGCAGGGAGTGGCACTTATACATTGGTATGGTTCGCCGCCGCCTCGATATCGGTTCAATCCACTAAACAGGCTTTATTCTTATACCCGCGTATGATTTTTGCGGGTGTGGTCGCGGCGCACACTCTTCGGCAAGGAGCGTTGATAAACGCTCTCTCCAGACAGGCATTGGCCCGATGGTTTTCCGTATCAGTACAAAGGAGTGCGACCATGTCAACGTATCTGAACCATTCCGTTGCCTATCAGCAAGGCAGTGAGCAACAGGCCGCGTCTCGCCAGCCAACGGCATCTACCTTCGGCGGTGTGCAGGAACTGGTGCCTTCACGCTATGCACTGCGGGTGGGCGACATCGACGTGGTGGTGATCAGCGACGGCGTGCTGCCGCTGCCCACGTCGACCATGTCCACCAACGCCGACCCGGCGGCCCGCGCCGCCTGGTTCAAGGATATGTACCTGGGCCCCGACGCATTCGACTGGGCCCTGAATGTCCTGGTGGTGCGCAGTGGCGAGCAGATCATCCTCGTCGACGCCGGTCTGGGCGGGCAGTTCCCAGGCTTTCCCCGGGCCGGGCAATTGCCCAAGCGCCTGGAAGCGGCCGGCATTGATCTTGGATCGGTGACGGACGTGGTGGTCACTCACATGCACATGGATCATGTCGGCGGATTGCTCGTCGATGAAGTAAAAAACCGCCTGCGTGCAGACGTGCGCATTCACGTTTCAGCCACTGAAGTGGCGTTTTGGGAGACGCCGGATTTCACCCAGACAGTCATGCCATCGCCCGTGCCTGACGTATTGCGCGCCACCGCCAGGCAGTTCATCGATACCTACCGCAGCAAGGTGCGCACATTTGACGACGAGTATCAGGTGGCACCGGGCGTGGTGGTGAAACTCACCGGTGGCCATACACCCGGGCATAGTGTGGTCTACGTGAACTCTGGTGGCGAGCGTTTGACCTTCGCCGGCGATGCGCTGTTTCCAGTGGCCTTCGAACATCCCGACTGGCACAACGGCTTTGAGCATGATCCTGAGGAATCGGTCCGTGTCCGCATGCGCCTGATGCGCGAGGCGGCCGCCAGCGGCGAATGGTTTGTCGCCACCCACCTGCCGTTCCCCTCGGTGGGCCGCGTGGCCGTCGATGGCGAGGCGTTCCGCTGGATCGCGGCGTTCTGGGATTACTGATTTGCCCCTGCACATGCTGTAGCGGCTGCGGCACACTGCAAAATTTTGATCGTTGCTCAAGGCAAGTCAAATGCATGCAGTGTGTCGCAGCTGTCGGGCAAAGAACGGGTCTGCGCGGTCAGCGCCGACGCTGCAACGCTCGTTCGATACACGTCAGAAGTGCCTGGGTATCGAACGGTTTGGAAAAATACCCTTCCGGCTTTCTGACCTTGACACTGAACTGTGGTGGCAGCCCGGGTTTGCCCGTGATGAACAGCGTAGGGATATGGATATTCCTGGCCGCCAGTGCCTCGTATAACTCCACTCCGCACATGCCGGGCATTTGAATATCCGATACCAGGAAATCGCTGTTCTGCGGATCATCGGACCGCAAAAACGCCAGCGCGCTGTTATAGGTTTTCACCGTATAACCACAAGAACGCAATAAGCTTTTCAGTGATACAAGAATAAGCTCGTCGTCATCAACGACAGAAATAATGGCCGAATCAAACATGGGAAACCTGGCGTTTTTACCCTGATTATTCATGGGGCAAGTTATTGTTGATCTGCCAGAGCAGTTGCGCATTGCGCCGCAAGCACTCTTCAAAGAACCGTTTACTGGCAGAGTCTTTGTTGGCGTCCGCACTTTCTTGATATTCACGTAAAACGGCATCGGCTGTCCGTAGCCGACGCATGCCGTCATGAATGCCAATCAGGCAATCGGCAAACCCCAGGCTCTGTGCGACATCGTTGAGGCGGTAGAGGCTTGCGGGTTCAGCGTAGCCGCCCAAGTCAGCGATGCCGGTGGCGAGGAACCCCGCGTAGTCAGCCGTGGTGCGGGCCAGCCGGCGAAACAGCTGCCGTATTGGCAGGAAACTGACGTTGCGAAGTGTTTGCTCCAGGTAATCGAGCTGCGCCTGGATGCTCAGCGTCGTACCGAGCATTTGCATGAGCGCATCAATGGCCTCAATGCGCTCGACAGTGGATAAGGAGGTATGCGCACCGTAGCGGCTGATGCGTAACGGATGACTGACTTTATAGAGCGTTTGAGTAGCGTTCATGGCAACCGTCTCAGGCTGGCGCGCAGGCGCGATACGTGGCTTCGTAAGAGATGACCAGCTTAAGTCGAGGCACCGTCGATGACATTCGTACCTGAAGACGGTGGGGTAGCACATGGGGTCAGGCCCGTCATACCCGAGTATGGGCGCGCAGTTATTGTGTCCAATACTGCGATTGCAACAACGGGCTCCATTGCTCCTGATTGTCCGGGCGTCGGTAGTACACCACCATGCGCCGCGCCACCTGCATGGCCACCTCGCGGCCGTTGTCCGCCTCGACCAAGGCCAGGGACAGATCGATTCCCGCGCTGACGCCAGCCGAAGTCCATAGCGGGTCCTGCTCGACGAAGATGGCTTCGCGATCCAGCTCGACGCGCGGGAACAGGCGCTCGAACTGATCTGCCATGGCCCAGTGAGTCGCTGCGCGCAGGCCGTCCAGCAAACCGGCCCGGGCAAGGAAAAACGCACCGCTGCAGACGGAGGTGGTGCGACTGGCGAGAGAAGAAGCCTTGCGCAGCCATTCCACCAGCGGCGAACTGTCGACCAATGCCTGGCGAATGTGCGGCGAGCCAGGAACGATCAGCGTATGCATCGGCCCCCGCGCCAGATCATCCAGGCGCACCGTTTGCACCACCAGACCTTCCGCGGTGCGTACCGGCCCCCCTTGCAGGCTGGCGGTATGCAAGGTGTAACCGGGCAGGCCGAGGTCAGCCAGGCTGCGGGTTGCGGCCCAGAAAACGGTCTGGGCGCCGGTCAGGTCAAGCAGGCCCATCTGCGCATAGGCGACAAAAATGACGCTGCGCGGTTTGCCCGGTACTGCCTGTGATGGGTTGTATGAGGTAGTCACAGCTCGAAGCCCTCGTATTCGCCTGGCGAAGTAGAAATATTCATTGCTCGTGTCGCAGGCCATGCGTGGGTATCGCGAAGCGAAACTGCGTGCCGACCCCTTCGGTGCTCTCCACCCAGATACGCCCACCGTGGAACTCGATGATTGAACGACAGATCGACAAGCCCATGCCCAGGCCCTTGGGTTTGGTGGTGAAGAAGGGGTCGAACAACGAAGGAAGAATATCTTCGGCGATGCCGCTGCCGGAGTCGGCGATTTCCAGCACGGTTTCGTTGTGTTGCAGCGAGGTGCTGATGCGCAACATACGCGGTCGGTCGTGCACATTGGCCATGGCCTGGCAGGCATTGATGATCAGATTGATGATCACTTGTTGCAGCTGTACCCGATCGCCTTTTATCAATGCGCCGGGTGCTTCGAGTTGTGCGTGTGGGCGCACCTCGTGCAGGGCGATGTCATGCTGCATGAGCGTCAACGAGTCTTTGACGATGTCGTCGAAGCGTTCGACATTGCGTTGTACTTCGCTGTGCCGCGACAAGGCGCGGATGCAAGTGATCACGTCGGACACGCGCGCAGAGTTCTGGATGACCCGGTCCAGCGAGCGCCGCGCTTCTTCCAGGTTAGGCTCGGGCCGGTTGATCCAGCGTTTGCACGACTCGCCGCTGGTGATCACGGCGGCCAGCGGCTGATTGATTTCATGAGCGATCGAGGCGGCCAACTCGCCCATGGAACTCAACCGTGTGACATGGGCCAGGGTTGCCTGGGAATGGAACAGCGCTTCTTCGGCTTGCCTGGCGGCCGTGACATCCATCAAGGCGCCGACGTATTCGCTACGGCCACCCTGTTTGATCAACGGACTGGCAATCATTTGTACGTGCTTGATCCGGCCGTCGGGCATCACCAGTCGATGCTCGAGCTCGATCAGCTCCCGGTGTTCCGCCGCCTGCCGCAGGACACCGTCGATGAGCGCCAGGTCATCGGGGTGAGTCCTGGCCTTGATCAACGCAAGCGTGGGCGTAAGCAGGGGCGGGTATTCGAAGATGCGAGACGATTCGTCCGACCACGACACGTTGAATTTGCGCTCGGCGCCGACGGTGAAAACCACGCTGCCGGTATGACTGAGCTTCTGTGCACCCATGAAAAATGCCTCTTTGCGGCGTAGCGTTTCAGTGGCCCGTTTGCTGCGCAGCGCCAGCAGACTAATGGTGGTCAGGGCGATCAGGCACCGGACAAAAGCGGCGATCAAGCGGTGGTCGCGGTAGCCTGCGTCAGCAATGAAACTGGCGGTCAGAATGATGACGCACCCTACGGCCACAGCGATAAACAACGGCACCGGAAAGAAATTCGCCGACATGAAGACCAGGGTGATGTAGAACAGCGTCGGCGCGACATCGAGGTCGAGGTATGAGTTGGTGGTGAAAATCATGCTGCCCACGGCAATGGCCGCCAGCCAGGCAACGGCGTCTGAACAAAAAAACTGTGCGCGACGTTTGAAGATAGACATTTGTTATTCCGGTTTTTTGCTATCGGACGGCATCGCGCAACCTGTGGCGGATGCCGGGCAAACTTGGGTGACGGGCAGAATGACGCAGAAGTAAATGTGTAGCGCTGCTCTCGGGAGGCGGCTGTATTGCCACTTGCGTAATGATGCATAAGCCCCACCTGGGCCGCTTTTGTTATGGGTAATGATGGTAGGGCAACGCCTTGAAGTCGGGCACCGCTACATTGGGTCAACGCGCGTATGACTAGGTATAACGGGGCTATACCCAGGTATTAGCCGCGGGCGGTGCGACCTCGCCACACCGCCCGGGCCGGCGCGGTCAGCGATTGGCCGACTGCGCGGCGATGGCCTCCGCCATGCGCACCAGATCGGCAAAGGAGCGCGCGCCCATCTTGCGCATGGCCTGGCCGCGGTGGATTTTCACCGTGATCTCACTGAGGCCGATCTCCCCGGCGATCTGCTTGTTCATCAAGCCCGAAGCCGCCAGCGCCATGACCGTCTGCTCGCGGGGCGTCAACGTGGCATGGCGCGCACGTAGCTCCTCGGCATGTCGCCCGGACTCGCGCCGTTGCTTGTCCCGGGTATGCGCGGCGCACACGGCGTCGATCAGATCTTGCTCGCGAAACGGTTTGGTCAGAAAGTCCACGGCACCGGCCTTCATCGCGCGCACCGTCATGGCTATATCGCCATGTCCGGTGATGAACACAATCGGTACATTGATGCCGGCGGCCGCCAGCTCACTCTGGAAATCCAGGCCACTGCTGCCTTGCAGGCGCACATCGAGCACCAGGCAACTGACGGTATCGGGGCGCGGGTGATTCATGAATTCAGCGACTGAAGCGAAGAGCTCGACCCGCAGGCCGATCGAGCGCAACAGGCTGCCAAGGGATTCGCGCAGCCCGGCATCGTCGTCGACAATGAAAACCACGGGCTCGCCTGGATTGCTGTTATGCACGGGATGATTGTTCATTGCTGTTGTTCCCAAGGTTTTGACTGACCGGGCCTGGCAATACCGAATCGACAGCAAAAATCGCCAGCTCGATTCTAGCGCTGATCCCGCAACGGGCCAGTTGGCCCCTGACCAAAGGCGCTGGCGCGCGCCCTGTCGACCGCCAGCGAACGGGCAGGGCAGAGCAAGCGATCGTCGGGGTGCAATCATGCGGGCGGATGGGTGTTGTTCGTTCGGGAGCCAATAATCGGTTCAGCATCCTAGTTGCCCGACGAGGTCATCGGCTAGGACAAAAAACCCGGAAAAACCGCCATTGACGCATGCCGATACAACGCATGAACGAGTTCGCTAGCGGGTCCACACGCGTTTTTTTCGACTTCATACTCACGTATAGAAGCCTTCACCTAACGCATGATCGCCCTGTCCCGATGTACCAAAGACGCTTGGCAACCGGGGCCGTAATCTAGGTGCTGCTGTCTGTTGAACTCAAAGGCTGCGTGCCGGGTGGTGAAGTCCATGAACAGAAATGATCTGCGTCGCGTCGACATTCATCTGCTGGTGGTATTTGAAACGATGATGCACGAGCGTCATGTTGGCCGCGTCGGCGAAAAGCTGTTCCTTGGCCAACCGGCGATCAGCGCCGCGCTGGGACGCTTGCGCCAGTTGTTCGATGATCCGTTGTTCATTCGTGCCGGCAGAGTCATGGAGCCGACGGCGCGGGCGGAGGAAATATTCATCAATCTGACCCCGGCGCTGGACGGCATTGCCGCGGCAGTGAGCCGTTGCCAATCATTTGAACCGGGCGCCAGCGAGGCGACGTTTCAGGTGGGGCTGTCTGATGACGTCGAATACGCGTTGTTGCCGCGCTTGCTCCGGCACCTGCGGGAAGAGGCGCCGAACATCTCACTGGTGGTGCTGCGCGTCGATCAGCAGCAAATGTCGCAACGCCTGTTCAATGGGGAAATTTCCCTCGGCATCAGTCATATGCTCGACCTGCCGGCGAGTGCGCGGCGCAAGAGTCTGCGTGTCGTCCGGCCGATGCTTTTGCGTGCCGATAATTGCGCCGGCTCGGTAACGTTGGAGGAGTTCTGTACACGTCCGCATATCGTTGTGTCCCCGATGGGCAATGCCGCTGACGATACCGATCAGGCGTTAAGTCTGTTGGGGCGGCGGCGCAAAGTGGTGTTGGCGGTACCGCAGTTCAGCGCGCTGCCGAGGCTCTTGGCGCAGAGCGAAATGCTCGCCATCGTTCCCGACTATGTTGCCAGAGCGATGGCGTTGGCCCAGGGCATCCGGGCCGAGGCCGTCCCCTTGCCGCTGCCGACGCAGAACCTGTCCATGGCCTGGCGCGGGACGGCACACAACGATGCCGGCCAGCGCTGGTTGCGTTCGCGTTGTCAGGCGTTTCTCGGTACGCCGATCGAGCTACAGGTGGTGCCGAAATCGTCACCGGCACTGCACGGCACTCAATCGTTGTGGGCAGCGCGGTAGGTTGCCGGACTAGTTTTTTCGTTGCTGAGCGAGATCATCAGCCTTGATCGCCGATTTGCGATACGTCAGCAAAACAATCCCGGTAACCACAATCAGCCCGCCGAGAATCTGCACCGTGCCAAGCATTTGATCCAGCACGATCCAGCCCATCACCAACGTCGCCAGCGGCTCGATGTTCATGACCGGTGCGTTGCGGGGCATGTCCAGTCGCGGCACTGAAATGAACAGCACGATAAAACCGGTGCCGTACAGCACCACCAGCGTGGCGAGGGCCAGCCATCCGGTTGAGGTGGCAGGCAGGTTCAGTCCGCCGGGGAGGGCGCCGGTCAGTCCCGCCAGATTGACGCTGGTGAAGACTATAAAAATCGTCAGCAGACTGCGCGCCGAGCCGCGCACCTGAGACAACTTGTGATCGGTGATCCACAGCGCGCAAGCGAACACGCTGGCGGCGCAGAAGGCAAGTGCGACGCCCAGCCACCACTGCGGACCGACGTGGGTTGTGGTCGCAAGGCGCCCGGGGACATCGAGCACAAACACCAGCCCCACCAGAATCAGCCCCATCAACATGGCGGTGCGTGCGGTCGGCCGCGGTCCACCCAGTGCCCAGGTCAGCAGTGCCAGCAAGATAGGAAACACATTGGCAACCAGCAGCGCCAGCGCCACGGGGACCCGTGCGACGGCCGAGTACAGGCACAGGCTCTGCGCGGTAATCAACAGGCCCAGCAGTAGCTGCCAGCGCCAGGCTCCGGCAGGCAGACGCAGACTTTGTCTTTGCCACAGCACCAGGCCGGCGAGCACCAGCAACGTGCCGCCAGAGCGCATCAGAATCGCCAGCAACACGCCGGCACCATCATCAAAAGCGACCCGTGCCGCCACATGGTTGCCGGCGAACGCACAGCCCATGCACAACAGAATGATCACGGCGAGATGGCGGGGGAAGGGCGACGCTAGGGTGTGAGCAGGGGCAGGGCTGGACATGGCAGGTCTCGAACAGTGCTACGCCGTTCTGGCGGCGCAGGAATTTTTATTATGTCATCGTACAACTTGGTCGTTTTGTACCGTATACGGTTACATCGGGCAAGAGCGCTCGCAGAGGAACATGCGTAGCTTGGGATTCAAGGGCAGTTATTCATACTTGGGTTTAAAGACTAGAGATCGTATGACTGCCTCTGGGAAGCCAAGATTGACCGGATGGCGTATGCGCACGCAAACGTTGACTTTCTGGGACAACAAACCGAGTGCGCGATAGCGGAGCAGTCGGGCGTAGGCTGTCTTCTGCGGTATGACTCCTTTATGATTGCGGCCTGCCAACCTCTGGATGCTGTTTCATGAGTACACGTTCCGACCTTCTCTCCAGCGCGGAAATCCTGTTGCGTACCAAAGGTTATGCAGCGTTCAGCTATGCTGACCTCGCGACGGAAATCGGCATCAGGAAGGCGAGTATTCATCACCACTTTCCTACCAAGGAAGGCATGGCAATTGCCATCGTCGAGAGCTATTTGTTCCGTTTCAGGAATCAACTGGAGCAGATCAATACCGACAATGCCGGCGTGATTGAACGTCTGAAGGCGTTTGCGCACATGTTCGCCCAGAGCAGTACCAGCGGCATGCTGCCATTGTGCGGAGCCTTGGCCGCCGAGTTGCTGGCATTACCCGACAGTCTGCAGGCACTGACCCGAGACTTTTTCCAGATTCACCTCGAGTGGCTGCAGGCCAATATCGCCTTGGGTCAATCCCTCGGCGAACTCAAGGCCGAACACAGCGCGTTACTTATCGCCCGGCTGATTCTCAATTCGCTGGAAGGGAACAGCTTCGTTTCCTGGGCGCTGAGCGATGCTTATGCGCAGTCGTCCGGGTTCGATCTCCTTCTGGATGGACTGCGTGTGGCGCCCCAGCGTCACTAGGACTTGCCACGCTACAACGCACTCTACTTCATTGAATGCCTCGTATTGACGAGGCGTTTTTTTTTGCGTCAGAAATCTCTTGATTGAAAGGAGATTTTATCCGTTGAACGGCTACCTGCTACTTGGTAGAGTTGTTTCTCTTTCCGGAAGCGTCCGGTCCATCCCAAGAGGAACCCGCAAATGAACAACAACCTGAACGGTATTGACGTCGCCGCACTCCAGCAGTTCGCGCAAGGGATTGCCGAGGATTCGACCAAGCGCCACGCGAGTTTTAATGTCAGGACCGAGTGGCAAGGTCAGACTCGCACAGTGGCGAAAGTCAATCGGTACAGCCTAGCCGGTGAAACGTACTCGCGTGATTTTGAAATTGCCGCCGATGAGCCAAATGAATTGCTGGGCCAGAACTCCGCGCCAAACCCTCAAGAACTGCTGATGGCTGCGCTTAATGCGTGCATGTCCGTCGGTTACGCCGCCAATGCCGCGATGATGGGGATTACGATTCACAGCCTGGAAATCGAGACCAACGGCACTCTCGATCTGCGCGGCTTTCTGGGCCTCGACGAGAACGTCAACCCGGGTTACGACGAAGTGAGCGTGGCGATTCGCTTACACACTGACGCCCCGCGCGCGCGCGTTGAAGAACTGCACAGCGCCGTGCTCAAAACGTCGGTCAATTACGCCAACTTCTCCCGGGCAATCCGTATGGTGCCGACCCTGGAGGTGCGTGAAAGCTGATTTGCCTGTTTGCACGTTCCGCGTGCATCAGTCGCCATTGATTCGCTGGAAACGCGAAACGCCCTGTTCGATCGGTATTGAAATGCCTATCGAACAGGGCGTTTTTTTAGCTGAGCTACTGGGCCGTCAGGTGTTAGGCGGGAGGAATGTCGGGTAGTCGGTGTAGCCCTTGGCGATACGGTCACCCACGCCGTAATAGGTCGCGCGATCGCTTTCTGCCAACGGCCAGCCGTTCTGCATACGCTCGACCAGATCAGGGTTGGCGATATAGGCCGTGCCGAAGGCAATCAGGTCAAGTTCGCCCTTGGCCAGTTCCGCTTCAGCGAGCGCCTGGGTAAAGCCGCCGGCGGCCATCAGGGTGCCTTTGTAGGCTGCACGCAAAGCCGCGCCAAAACCCGGCGGGGTCTGAGCGGCGAGAAGGGTCGGTTGGTAGTTGAGGTGAACATAGGCCAGTTCACGCTCGTTGAGCGCCGCCGCCATGCTCATCCAGGTTTCTGCCTCGCCCTCATACACACCAAAGTCATAGAGGCGGCCAAATGGCGAGAACCGCACGCCAATGCGGGCGCCACCGATTTCATCGGCAATGGCGTCAATGGTTTCAAGCAGAAAACGCTGGCGATTGGCGATAGAGCCTCCGTACTGATCGGTGCGGGTGTTCAAAGCGCTGCTGAGGAACTGATCAAACAGAAAACCGTTGGCCGCCATGATCTCGATACCGTCAAATCCGGCATCCATCGCCATGCGTGCGGACTTCACGAAGTCAGCGATTACGCGGTTGATCTCTTCCGTGCGCAATGCTCGAGGGACGCGGGGTTGCACGGGGCCGGCCTCGTTCGGCGAAACCCACGCGTAAACGGTGGTGTCGACGGCCGGTTGCGTGCCGGAAGAAACCGGCACCAAACCATGCACCGACACATGTGACATACGGCCAACGTGCCACAACTGCGCAAAGATCTTTCCGCCTTTGGCATGCACCGCGTCGGTGACCTGACGCCAGCCATTGACGTGTTCATCAGCGTAAATGCCTGGGGTGTAAAGGTAGCCACGGGCCTCGTCGGAAATCGGCAAGCCTTCGGTGATCAGAAGGCCCGCGCTAGCCCGTTGTGCGTAGTACTCGGCGGTGAACTCGTTTGCGACGTTATTCAAAGTGCGGGTGCGTGTCATGGGCGCCATGACCACACGGTTTTTCAACCTGATGCCGGCCAGATCATAAGGGGTAAACAAATTGTTCATGGTTGATCTCGAACTGGAGGAGGGGGAGCAGATTTACGATCTATCGAACGCGTCCAGCACATGGGTGCTGTACACCAGTGCGGCTCCGGCATTCATGTTGATCGCCACGCCCAAGGCTTCAGCCACTTCCTCGCTGGTGACGCCGATCTTCTTGGCTTCGGCGGCATGAAAGGCGATGCAGCCATCGCAGCGGGTGGTGACTGCGACCGCCAGGGAAATCAGTTCGCGCGTCTTCGCATCCAGATGGTTGGTCTTGGCGCCGGCGGCACCCAGAGCGGCCATGCCTTTCAGGGTGTCAGGGGACAAGCCGTTAAGTTCCATGAGGCGAGCATTGATATCTTTGCGGGTTTGTTTCCAGTCTTGCATAAGGTTCTCACTGTAGCGGTTAGGGTCAAAACAGGAAACAACGCTACCATCCAGTTGGTAGGCGTTCAATGTTGTTTTGTCGATATTAACTATCAGTGAGATTTTTCAAAGCTGTCTGATGGCGATCCGGATTGTGCTGGGCAAGTTGTCTTGGAGCGTTAACGCCAAGCTAGAGGCGCATACTGGTGACCGTGGCTACCGAGAGAGGGGACCCGAAAAAAAGGCTTATCAGCCTCTACACATTCGCTTGACTTAGAGTGCACTCAAACATTTACGGTGATCCCAATGAATCCAAATCTGACCATTTCGCAATTGTCCAGGCGCCTTGATTTAAGCCCGCACACGATCAGGTACTACGAACGGATCGGGCTGTTCGACGCGGTTGTTCGCGCAGGGAATGGCCATAGGGTCTATGCCGAGAAGGACGTGCTTTGGGCCGAGTTTCTGCTGCGGCTGAAAGCCACGGGAATGCCGATCCAGCAAATGCTCTGTTACGCCGAGCTGCGCCGGTTGGGTGACGCGACCCTGGCACAACGACGAGCGCTGCTGGAACGGCATCGCCGCGACGTGGAAGCGCAGATCCGCGAGTTGAGCCAGTCCCTCGACGTTTTGGATAACAAGATTCAGATCTACCACCAACTCGAGCAAAAGGGGCACCACCATGATCCGTAAGCTTCCGCGTTTCCTCCAACTACTGTCCGCCACCCTGATTGGCGCAAGCGTTACCAGCGTCGCGGCGCCCATCGAGACAACTGATCGTCGAGCGCGCGGAGAGGCCGCGTTGATGCAGATTACCGGCGGACCCGGTCAGGCCGTGGTGGACTCGTTGAAGGACACCGCGCCAGAGCTGGCCGACTGGATACTGAGCTTTGCCTATGGCGATGTGTTCGCCCGTCCCGGACTCGACTACTGCACTCGCGAGCTGGCGACCGTCGCGGCATTGACCGCGCTGGGCAATGCGCAGCCACAACTCAAAGTGCATATTGGCGGCGCGCTGAATGTCGGGTGCAAACCCGAGGCGGTGATTGATGTGATCTTGCAAATGACGGTCTATGCGGGATTCCCCAGCGCCTTGAACGGCATCGCCGCTGCCCGTGAGGTCTTCGCGGCTCGAGGGATCAGCGTCAAGCCGTAAGCGTGCAGGTCATGGTGCAAAGCCAGATCTAAACCACCACCCACGCAGCGTATAACTGCGCAAATCGCACCTGCAGCCATTCGATAAACACTTGCACCTGCGCAGGCAAGTGAGCGCGGCTGGGGTACAGCAGCGATACCGGGCGCGGTGCCGGTCGCAAGGGCTGGAGAATTTCCACAAGGGCGCCGCTGGCCAGATGCTCGGCAACTGCGATACCCGGGGCCTGGATAATGCCAAAGCCCGACACGCCGCACTGAACGTAGGCGTTCGACTCGGTGACAGTGATTGCAGTGTGACTGACGAACGTTCGCTGCTGACCCTCAACCGAGAACTGCCAGGGCAATGTGCGGTTGCTTTGGCCAGACAGAAAATTAACACCGCGATGGCTGGCGAGATCTTCGAGGGTCTCTGGCGTGCCGTGTTCGCGCAGATAGTCGGGCGCTGCGCAGGTCACCATGGTGGCCATGGCGATCGGGCGGGCGATCAGGGTCGAGTCCGGCAGCTCACCGATGCGCAGCGCACAGTCGACGCCTTCGCCGACCAGATCAACCGTCCGGTCTGTCACGCCTAACACCAGGCTGACGCCCGGGTAGCTGTCGGTAAATGTTCGCAGGCTGCTGATGAAATCCATCTGGGCGAACGCCGTGGGGATATCGATGCGAAGACGCCCCGTCAGCGTTGCCCCGGTGCGATCGAACATGGACGTCGCCGCCGTGATGTCCGCGAGAATCTCTTGTACCCGTTGGTAGAACTGTTCGCCTTCAGCGGTGAGGGCGACTTTTCTCGTGGTGCGCTGAAACAGCCGCACGCCCAGGGACGTTTCCAGCTCCTTGATGTAGCGGGTGACTTGCGGGCGGCCGATGTCAAGCGACTCGGCGGCTTTGGTAAAGCTGCCCAGCTCAGCCAGCCTGGCGAACAGGCGCATTGACTGGAGTAATTCCATGAGGTGATCCGGTGTGCAGGTTTGTTGCCTCAGGATAGAACAATCCTGTCTTTTTCTCGGCATTTATTGCCCGTCTGCAAAAGCGAACCATGTGCCTCAAGGCAAACCCCCTGTGGTTTGCGGCCATTGACGTGCATTTGGAGATTCGCCATGAAAGCGTGGTTACTGAAAGATTTCGGACTCGACAATCTGCAACTGGGAGAAGCAGCGACCCCGCAGCCCAAGGCTGGCGAGTTGCTGGTGAAGGTGGGCGCTGTCTCGCTGAATTTTCGCGACAAGGCGATCGTCGACGGCATTTATGAACCGCACATGGTTCCCAAACCGCTGATTCCGGTGAGTGATGCTGCCGGCACGGTGGTTGCGATCGGCGAGGGCGTCAGCCGTTTAAAGATCGGCGATCGCGTCAATTCGCATCTGTACTCGCGCTGGCTGGATGGCGAGCCGGGGCCGGACGAGCCGGATTACTGCTTCGGCTCGCCACTGCCCGGCGGCCTGGCCGAGTACATGATCATTCATGAGGACAGCGCCGTCGGCGCGCCTGCCAACATGAGCGATGAAGAGGCGGCCACGCTGCCGATCGCCGCGCTCACCGCGTGGTACTCGCTGGTCGATTTCGGCGCGGTGCAACCGGGCCAGACCGTGCTTGTTCAGGGCACCGGCGGCGTATCGATTTTTGCCGTGCAGATCGCTACGGCGCTGGGTGCAAAAGTCATCGCAACGTCGAGCAGCGATGACAATCTGCGTGCCGTAAAACAGCTGGGGGCGGTCGCCGGGATTAACTACAGGACCACGCCAAACTGGGCGGACGAGGTGCTGAAACTCACTGAGGGCAAGGGTGTGGATCTGCTGCTCGATGTGGCCGGGGGCAACGGCATCAATCAGTCGGTGGCGGCGACCAAAGCGTCCGGACGCATCGCGCAGATCGGTTTTCTGACCGGGCAGACGGTTGAGCTCAATCTGATGCCGCTGATCTTCCGCCAGACCACGATACGCGGCATCGCCGTCGCGCCGCGCTCCTCGTTCGACCGGATGAACCGCTTCCTTGCCGAACACAACATCAGTCCCGTTATTGATCGGGTCTATCCGTTCGAGCAGGCTCGGGAAGCTTATGAGCATCTGGCGAAGGGAGCGTTTGGCAAGATTGTGATCAAGGTGGGCTAACCATGAAAAAGGCGCCGATGAAGGCGCCTTTCTTGTTTGTCAGTTTTGCGGCTCGCCGCGCTCTACCATCGCCCGCCATTGCTGCACACTCGGCCGCTCTTGCATGCGCGCATGCCACTCGCGCAGGGCCGAGCATTCTTCAGGCACGGGTAATTCCACCAACGCCGAAAAAATCATCCCGCCCAACACGGCAATGTCCGCCATCGAGAAGCTGTCGCCGGCCACGAAGGGCTGGCGTCGCAACACCTCGTCGAAATAGCGCATGCCCCGCACAGCCTTGTCGCGCATGCGATTGCCCCATTCGGCGTTCTGGTACAGCTCGACCTCTGGGCCGAGCCCTGGCGTTGCGTGATGGAAGTACACACTCACTGCATCAAGAAACTCGATTTCCGCACGCTTGGTCATCATCTGGATCAGACCCTTCTCCACGGGCGTGCGGCCAGTGAGGGTCGGGCTGCCATCGAGTGCGTCCAGGTATTGGGTGATGGCGGTGCATTCGGCGATCAGCGTGCCGTCCTGCAGCTCCAGCACTGGCAGCGTACCGGAGTAATTCAAGCGCAAGAATTCCGGCTTTTTGTGCTCACCCCTCCACAGATTCACCGAAACGAATTCGGTGCGCGACAACAGCGATTTTTCTGCCAGAGCGATCCGCACGCGGGCCGGGTAGGGGCCGTTGTACCAATCATAAATTTTCAACATTGAAGGGGATTGAACACTGTTTTGCGAAGCAGTAGCGGTCATTTCGGTTCACCTGCCTGTCATTTGGTAGGCGAAGATTGCGACCGGATTCGCATCGTGTCAAGCCCCTGCCTGTCAATTGGCAGGTTTGCGTTTGCAAGGTACACTTCGCCCATTGATTGAGGATCACCAAGGACATAGACATGAGCCAGAACGCTCGGGAAGCGATTCTCGATGCCGCGAAAACAGCGGCGCAGACTCACGGTTACAACGGCATCAACTTTCGCAGTATCGGCGCAGTGGTCGGTATCAAGAACGCCAGCATCTACTACCATTTTCGCAGCAAAGCCGACCTCGGCGCGGCGGTTGCCGAACGTTACTGGCAGGACGCGGCCAAGGTTTTGCACGACATTCGAGAGGCCAATCCCGAGCCGCAACGCTGCCTGGCGATGTACCCGTCAATCTTTCGCACCTCGCTGGAGAACGGTAATCGGCTGTGCCTCGTCAGCTTCATGGCCGCCGAGTACGAAGATCTGCCGGAGCCTGTCAAAGACCAGGTGAAAAAGTTCGCAGAAATCAACATCGAATGGCTGACGCAGGTGCTGGCCGCGGCCGGGTCGGCCAGTGAAGAACGCTGCAAGGCGCGCGCCCGGGCGATTTACGCCGCGGTGGCCGGCGCGCAGTTGGTCGCCCGGAGCCGAGGCGATATTGCGCTGTTCGATGAATTGATCGGCAGCTATGCGGCGGCGGGGCTGATTTCAATGGACCTGTCTGCATGACAGACCCGCAAGCCTGATCAGCGCTGTCAGCCATCAAAGCCGCGGCCTCGGAATCTGGCCCCGCGCCGCGCCTCTCGCTTTGCTTGCGCTTAACGCGGGGGCTCAACTCAAGCGTTCAATTGCCAGGGCAACACCGGCGCCATAGGCCGGATCGGCCTGCGTACAGTGTTCGATATGGCGCTGTATCGACTGCGCCGAGGCGCCCTTGATCGCACGTGCGGTGTTGTCGAATAGCGCGTTTTGCTGCTCGGAACTCATCAGGCGGAACAGTGCCCCCGGTTGCGAAAAGTAGTCGGTGTCTTCGCGATGGTCCCAATGCCCGGCGCTGCCGTGCAGGGCCAGCGGTGGCTCGCGAAAGTCAGGTTGCTCGACCCATTCGCCATAGCTGTTGGGCTCATAGCCGAGGGTACTGGCAGCGTTGGCGTCGGTGCGCATCTGGCCGTCGCGGTGAAAACTGTTGACCGGGCAGCGGGGCGCATTCACCGCAATCTGGTGGTGATTGACGCCGACGCGATAGCGCTGTGCATCACCGTAGGAAAACAAACGCGCCTGGAGCATTTTATCCGGCGAAAAACTGATGCCGGGCACGACGTTGGCCGGGTTGAACGCCGCCTGTTCAACATCGGCAAAGTAATTGTCCGGGTTGCGGTTGAGTTCAAGCAGGCCGACTTCGAGCAACGGGTAATCCTGGTGCGGCCAGACTTTGGTCAAATCGAATGGATTGATTGGATAGGTGGCAGCATCGGCCTCCGGCATGACCTGTATAAATAGCTTCCATTGTGGAAACTGGCCTTGCTCGATGCTGGTGTACAAGTCCCGCTGGGCGCTTTCGCGATCAGTGCCCACGAGGGTCGCGGCTTGTTGATCGGTCAGGTTCGCGATTCCCTGCTGAGTCTTCCAGGTGAACTTGACCCAGAAGCGTTCGTTGACCGGGGAAATGAAGCTGTAGGTGTGGCTGCCGAACCCGTGCATGTGGCGGTAGGACTGCGGCAGGCCACGATCACTCATGACGATCGTGACTTGATGCAGCGCCTCGGGCAGTAGCGTCCAGAAATCCCAGTTGTTCCTGGCGCTGCGCAGGTTGGTGCGAGGGTCGCGTTTGACCGCGTGATTGAGGTCAGGAAACTTCAACGGGTCGCGCAAGAAGAATACCGGAGTGTTGTTGCCCACCAGATCCCAATTGCCTTGCTCGGTATAGAACTTGATGGCAAAGCCGCGAATGTCGCGCTCGGCATCAGCGGCGCCACGCTCGCCGGCGACGGTCGAGAAGCGTACAAAAATGTCGGTGCGTTTACCCACGCCGGAAAACACCTTGGCCTTGGTGTAACGGCTGATATCGTGGGTGACGGTAAACGTGCCAAAAGCGCCTGAGCCCTTGGCATGCATGCGCCGCTCTGGAATAACCTCCCGATCGAAATGCGCAAGCTTTTCCAGCAGCCAGACATCTTGCAGCAGTGCCGGGCCGCCTGGGCCGGCGGTTTGCGTATTGTTGTTGTCGACCACTGGCGCGCCAGCGGCGGTCGTTAACTTGTTCATGGGCGACTCCCGGCATTTTTCGGTGTTATGACTGATGCGTCTGTGTCTGAGAAGGACGCGCAATCAGAGCAAATGCCACGCCGGCGAGCTATTACACGATGGTGTCACTGGGCAATGCGAAGGTATAGGCAGGCTGTGAGGCAGTCGTGAGGCGAGCCGAAATCCACTCCCGGCTATAAGCCAGCACGTGCTGTGCAGTGGCGGTCGGGAAATGGATAAACCCGTGCGGACACTCCGGCAGCATCTGCAATGCGACCGGCGCCGACTGACGCCAGCGCTCGGCAATCAGCACGGTGTCATCGCGCAGCGGATCGAGTTCGCCGGCAAACAGCAGCGCTGGCGGCAAACCGCTGAAGTCGCCATACAGCGGCGATAATGGTGGCTGGCGTCGCTGCTCGTCCGTCATGTCCGGGGTGAGCAGGCGCAACGCCGCGACCATCCCGGGGCCGTCGAGCACCAGCGTGTCCGCTGGCGCCGTGCGCACGCTGGGCGTTCCGGTCAGGTCGTAGACGCCGTAATACAACAGCGCGCCGCTGATTCGTCGCAGCAGCGGTGGCGAAGCTTTCAGGGCGAGCAGGGTGGCTGCGGCCAGGTGTGCGCCCGCCGATTCGCCGACGACAACGACGGGCAATCCGCTCAATTCGTCGTCGCTCAAAATCCCGCGTGTGGCGCGCAGACAGTCTTCCAACAATCCTTCGATCGGCGTCGACACGGCCAGCCGATAGTCCACTGATACCACCACGACGTTGCAGGCATTGACGATGGCGATGTTGAAATTGTCATTCATCTGCGCATTGCCGACCACCCAGCCGCCGCCATGGAAATCCACGACCACGCCTTTGGCCTGGCCCCTGGGGCGAATAATCCGCACGGGCACTGAATCAAACGTCCTGCGTTCAGCCGTCAGTCCATGCTGACGCAACTGGCCTGCGCGGCCGACCTGACTCACCCGCAGCAACGCCTGAATCAACCGTGGCGTGAGGCGATTGCGGATCTTGAAGCGCGGCAGCCAGGCGAGTTTTTTATTGAAGGCGCGCACCTGCGCCAATTCGCGCGCGCCGTGTGGCCAGGGGAAATCGCTCATGTGCGATTCTTCATCAGGATCGAGAAGTTCAACGCCGCAGCGACGCACAGCCACGCCAGGTACGGGAACAAAATCAGCCCGGTGACCACGTCCAGTTGCAGCGCCAACACCACCAGCGCCGCGACCACCAGCCACAGCACCAGCAGAATCACCATCGCCGCCAGCACTTGATGCGCGCCGAAAAATACCGGCGTCCACAACGTGTTCAGCGCAATCTGCGCTGCCCACAAGGCCAGCACGGTTTGACTGCCGGGGATCAAGCTCAAGCGATAACCAGCCCAGGCCAGCAACAGGTAGATGATTGTCCAGGCCACGGGAAATGCCCAGTTGGGTGGGGTGAAGGAGGGTTTGTTCAGCGATTCGTACCACGCGCCGGGTTTGAACATCACACCGGTGGCCGCTGCTGCTGCGCAGGCCAGAAGAAATATGAAAAACGTCATTGCCAGTCCTTAGCTGTGATCAGCTGTTATGGAGAGTTAAGAAGAGGACGCCCCGCTGTGCAAAAAGTTTGCCTGGAAAAGCAAAATCGCCGTTTGTTTGAACTAAAACCTAACCGGCTCATCAGGATAATCAGCTGCCCACTTTCACTGACGCGGATACCAGCATGCACACCTACCACATCGACTACCGATTCAACGGCGAACCCCGTACTTATCTGCTCGAACTCAACGATGCGCAACTGCCCGCGCACGCTGCAGCGATGCATCTGCTGGAACTGCATTTGGGCGATGCGGAAAACAGCCTGGTCATGCCCACGGCGGATTCGACGCCGGAGCAGGTTCTTGAGCAGGCTCAGCGGGTCGGTTTGACGGATATTGAGGTGGCTGTTCGGACGGACTGACTCGCACTGTCAATCGCATTGCTGGCCAGTCACGGATTGGCCGCTGCGCTCCCCGCCACTGCAATAGCGATCCCTGCCTTTCTGCTTCGCGGCATAGAGCATCTTGTCAGCGGAATCGATCAGGCTGGCGGGGGTGACGTCATGTTCGGCAGGCCTGTCAACAGCGATACCTGCGCTGGCCGTGACGTGACCTTGCGGATGGGCACTGTGTTCGATTCGCAATGAGCGAATAGCCTCCAGTATTTCCTGAGCAACGAGCGCCGCGCCTCGGATATCGGTATTGGGCAGCAACACGGAAAACTCCTCCCCGCCATACCTGACCGCCAGATCACCCGGTCGCTTTACTGCTTGTGAAATCGCCATCCCCACAGCGCTCAGACAGTCGTCACCCGCCGCATGCCCATAGGTATCGTTGTAAAGCTTGAAGTGATCAACGTCGATCATGATCAGCGAAATGGACGAACCTTGCCGTCTGGCTAAACGAATCTCGTCAACCAGAGCAGTGTCCAGGCGCCGCCGGTTGGCCAGCCCAGTGAGGCTGTCGGTCAACGCCATGTCTTTCATGGCCTGGTGTGCACGACGCAAATCCTTTTCCATCACCATTCTTTGGCGCAACTGCCGCAGGACGATCAGTCCGAATACGCTGAACGCAGCAATCACCGACAACAACACAAATCCGGTTTTGATCAGATCCCAGCGCCAGGGCGCGATGATGGATTCGCGCGACAGCCCTGTTTCAACCACCAACGGGTACGTGGTCAATGCTCTGTAACCATACAAACGCTCCGTGCCGTCGACGATGGCTCTGACCTCGGCGATGCCTTCATTGGCAACGGGCAGGTAATTCTTGAAAACTTCACTGTCGGCGAGGCTCTGGCCGATGACCGAGGCGATAAAGGGACGGCGTACCAGGATTGTTCCACTGCGCAGCGCCAGGACCAGTGCGCCCTTGTCGTCGATCTTGAAATCACCGTAGTAGTCGACGAAATAACTGACTTTGATGGTCCCCAGCAACACGCCAGCGAAGGAGCCATCCGGGTTATTCAAGCGGCGCGAGATCGGGATGATCAGGTCGTCGGTGGACTTGCTTTTGACAACCTCGCCAATACGCACATTTCGGTCGGTGTGGGTGCGGTGATACTGGAAGTAATCGCGGTCGGCGTTGTTTGCCGGATCCGGGATGATTTCCTTGTCGGTGACAATCCATTGCCCGTCCGGGCCGTAAATAAACAGTCCATGCAACTGCGGCATCAATTTGGCCTGCTGGACCAGCAGCTTGTGGATGCGGGGCGCATTGATGTTTTGCAATCCATCGCCTTCTACGCGCTCGCCTAAAGCGGCGGTCAATACGTCCACCTGGCGAATGGCATCCTCGGCATGCTGCGCTGTGGCCCGCGCGAGGTTCGTGACCGAATCGCGCGCCGACGAGAAGGCCGCATGATAGTCACGCCACGTCCGCCATCCCTCCACACCCAGAAAGGCCAAAATGACCGTCAGCATGAAGATGACCGTGAGGCGAAAGGCGGCTATATCGCTTGCCGCTTTGATCGGGGCCGTTTCTGCGGCGTCATGCCCCTTCTTTTCGGGCGATGTGCGACCGAGCATATGAGGGTCCTTATGCGTGTCCGCTTTCATCCTGAGATGATGACCGCGGTTTTCCACTGGGGATTCAATTTATCGCTCGAGGCATGCGGGGATCCGCCGGCGGATCGTTCGTAGCCTTGCCGTGTCAACATGGGTAATCGGGTCTGCTTGAAGGAAACCTTGTGAGCGAAATCATCACTGCACGTGACTTGAACATTGACCTTCTGGAGGCCAGCGAAACCGGCCTCTTCAAATGGCTGCTCGCCAGTTTTCTGATGGGTAAAAGAATTCAGGGCGCGATTGCTGCCAGGGCGTATCAGGTCATAGTAGAGCAGCATCAGAAAGATACGCCGCAAAAGCTTGCGCACTGTACGCACCGTCATTTGGTGTCGATGCTGGGTCAGGCGCATTACGTGCGTTACGACGAGAGCACGGCGTCGCGATTGCGCGCGTTGGCAAACAAGCTCAACACCGAGTATGCCGGCAAAGTGAGCAACATCGTGGCAGCGAGCGCTGACCGTCGGGCGCTGGAAAAACGTCTGGCCGAGTTTGAGGGGGTAGGGCCAAAGACCATTGAAATATTCATGAGAGAAGCAGCCTCCGTGCTGTTCTGAATGTCCGGTGAGGGTTCATCTCTATTAGGCGCAGACGCAAGCCTCACATCGAAGCAAATCTTTCCGTTGGTTCGCTGGCGGTGTCCTCATCGGCAAAATTATTCGGCAGCAGGGTGCCCATTCCGAACACGTTTACCGCCATGCTGACCCGTAGTCCGCGACAGGCCTGTTTGCAGTCAAGCTCAAAACCGGCAGACGCTTGCTCCAACAGTTGTTCAAAATGGTCTGAGGTCAGTGTCGAGACTTTGCTGTTTTTCATATTGATCACCTCAAGCAGGTCGCGACCCCGAAAGCGGGGCCGCCTGACAGGATTCAAATATCTTTGCCTTGCACATAACCTGACCCAAGGTCAGCACCGGTAACGGGCTCGCTAAGCGGATCAGAGGCCGTGCGAAGCTTCATGGCTTCCAGGACGTCTGCATCCTGTGCAGGGAGACTGACAGTCGCCAGCCCATCGCCGCCATCGACCGCTGGCTCCGGTTTTTCCACATACTCCCAAGCGCCACCCTTGTTCCATGGCCCGCGTACGTTTGGCTCGCCCGACATGTTGAAATACTTGTGAGTGAACTCAGGCATCCCGGCAAGTTTGCCCTGCGGGAAGTTGGGCTGGATCGCATGCAGCGCTTTCTCGAACGACTGCTGATGCGCAATCTCGCGTGTCATCAAAAAGCCCAGCGCCTCTTTCACGCCCGGGTCATCGGTGATGTTGATCAAACGCTCGTAGAGAATTTTTGCCCGTGCTTCCGCTGCGATGTTCGAGCGAAAGTCGGCGGTAGGTTCAGTGATTGAATCAACGTACGCCGCTGTCCACGGCACGCCTGCAGAATTGATTAGCGGTGCGCCGGCACCGTAAAGCAGGCTGGTGATGTGCGAGTCGTTACCGGCTCCGTTGAGTGCACGATAGAGCTCGCCTTCTTCCTGAACGCCCTCGGCGATCTGACCTTTGGCACCCTTGTTGAGCATCACGATGATCGAGCCGACCACTTCCAGGTGACTCAACTCCTCGGTGGCTATGTCCAGCAGAAGATCTTTTCGTCCCGGGTCTTCCTCGGCCAGGGCTTGTGTGAAGTAACGGGCCGCTGCCGCCAATTCGCCATTGGCACCGCCGAATTGTTCAAGCAGTAAATTCGCCAGGCCCGGGTTGGGCTCGGCCACGCGTACGGTGTACTGAAGTCGCTTGTTATGTACGAACATGCAGATTTTCCTCAGACCAGGCTATCGCGCATTAACCCTTGCTGGCGTCAGCGCATGCATAGTTTGGGAGGTGCGGGCGAAGCAGAAATTTCCTTTATTGCGGGTGGGTCTGGACGGACGGCAGAGCGCTGAAAGTTCCAGAAACAGGACGGTTGGATGAGTCTCGGTCAGGACCATGGTGGGAGCGAGTTGCTCGTGAAGGCGTTACGTCAGCCACCGGGTCTGGCGGCTGATCCAACACTTTCGCGAGCAAGTTCGCTCGCACATCTGGTTCGTGCCAGCACTTGTCATGCGCATGGCCAGTTCAGAAATCGTATTTCACCCCCAGCATCCCTTCGTAGCTGTGGTTGTCGCCATCAAACGACTTCTGGTAGCCGGCAGAAACGAAGAAGGTGACTTTCTTGTCCGCCTGGTAATCGACGCCCAGGTTTGCTTCCCACCAGGTTCCGCCGATATCTGCTTCAAACGGCACAGCGCCATTTGCTGAGGAGAACTCGGTTTTCGGTTGGCCTTTGAATTCGTGCCAGACACTGGGACGCAGCCAGGCGTTGGTGCGCAATGTGTCGCCTTTGTCGTTTTCGCGAAACCAGTCCTTGGACGCCCTCACGCCGAGTCGTCCGATCAACGAATCAACATCCTTGAAACGTACGTCGGCAGCGATGTCGTCACTGTCGTCCAGATCGATTTTCGAGTAGATCACTTGAGCTTGCGGTTCGAGGTACAGGTTTTCGTAAAGATCCTCACCTTCACCCTCATTGATGAGGAACGGGTATCCGGTTTCAAGTGATGCGGTGTATCCCCAGCCCTTGGAATCGAGTTTGCCGATGTCGTTGGGTTTGGCTTCGATATCAAAGTGATGGAGTTGTAGCACCCCGTCGACGTACCCGCCATCAGGGCCGAAGTGCGTCCAGTAGCCGCCCAGGCTATACGCGCGAAGCACATTGTCGCCAGCGCCGAAACCGCTGTAATGCTTGACGCCGCCATCAATCTTGCCGATGGCCAAAGACAGCCCCGCCTGATCATGACTGCCATCGGTGTCTTCGCCACGGTACAAGTCGAGGCCCACCTGAAACGCTTGCATGTCGTAGTTGTAGGCAGGCGAATCGCCGAATGGGCCACTGTGGCCGCTCTCGCGTTCGCCGCTGCGGTAGATCATCCGGCCCCAGCCAAGGGAGGGACCGTAGGTTTGCTCATGCTCCTTGACCAGTGGATCACTGGGCAGGCGCCGCTCTTCGGCGACTCGCTCATGCAAGGTATCGACAAGACCGCGGCTGTAAACCAGGGCCAGTGCCGGTATGGCACCGTACAGCGAGGTTTCCGGCCGGAAGTTCGGCACCGCTGGAGTAGGCGGGGCGGGTGGAGCAGGTGGTGTCGGTGCTGGAGGACCAGGTGGACCAGGCGGTGCCGGTGGCGTGGGCTCAGCCGTCGAGCGCAGATACCACGCTTCACCGTTACTGCCATCTACGCTGGCTCTCTGCAGGGTGTATTCATACGGGCCGGCGATGGCCCTTGCCCCCAGGCGAAAAGCGTTGGCAGAGGTTGTTCCGCCGTTGACAGCGTCGACCACGAGGATCCCGTTGCCGGTGGTCAGCGCCCCCCGCCCCAGTGCGCCGCTGGCGTCTCGGGCATTGCGTATCAACAGCGCCGTGTTGCCGCTCGATAGAGGCGTTGCGGTCCCGCCATCAATGACCAATTTGTCCGAGGGCGAGCCGTCGCTGGCGAGGAAAGTGTTGAGCCCGATAGCACCGTCACCGCTGTAATTGTTCACCGTCAGGGTCTTGAAGACCCCGCCCGCTGGAGCGGAAAAGTCGATCAGGCTTGGATCATTGACCAGATTCGTCACATTGGAATTACCGGTCAGACGCCAGATGCTGTTGTTGGTCAGCGTCAGATTCGACACGCTGCCAGCCGCGGTGAAAACCGAGCCTGTCACGGTCGAACCAGACAAAGTCACGTTCGCAAGTCCCGCACTGACGGGGGGTGTGGGCGCCGTGATCGGTGGCGACTGCAAGGGCGGTAAGTCGCCGGTGATCTCATCGGGGAAATCTGCGGGCCCTGTCAGCGGCGCAAGCGGCGCTGCGAGCAATGGAAAGTCATTGAGCGTGCCTACCCGCAACCATTCACTGCCACCCGATGCGCTTGCGTCAGTCAGTGTGATGTTCGCGCTTCCGGCTACACCGATTATCGGGCCGCTATAGTTGGTCAGCGTGCTGCGCGTGAAGTCGGCGGTAGAGACCGCTCCAGGGATACCCAGAGCATAAAGGCCCATTGCATTTGCCCCGCTGGCGGCCACCGTGGCATCGACGCCGGCGATGCGCCCGCCGATCACGGCGACAGCGCCGTGGGCTTGAGCACCGGAGGTCTGGATAGCACTCTGGTTAAGCGTCACCGAGGTCGGATTGTCGCGGGAAAAAGCACCGTGCGCGCCAATGCCATGGGTCACTACCGTGGTGCGATTTGCGACCACGTTGGCCTCACCCCGGCCGGCAGGCGTTGTTCCATAATTCTCAAGGGTTGCCCGCAAACCCCCCGCTCCAATGCCTTGGGTGGTGATCGAGGTATCGTTGACCGTGACGGTCGCGGTTTCAACGGCCTGGTCGTTGCGCGCTTGGGCGGCGGCTCCGTGGGCATTGAGCCCTGTGGTGACCACCGTGGTGCGGTTCGCCGTGGTATTGGCGTTGAACTGCGCGCCCACTTGCTCTGAAATCGCAAACAAACCGATACCGCGCTCGCCGCTGGTGGTGATTTGCACATTGTTGAGCGTCGACGTACCGCCATCGTCCGACCATGCGCCCATGGCCGACAGTCCCGATGTATCGACCACGGTGCCGGTGGCAACCAGCGTGCCGTTCGGGTTGCGTGCGCCGAGGCCATGGGCAAACGAAGACTGCCTGACCTGATTGCCGCTAGTGGTCACGCTACCGCCGTTGAGCGTGACGATGCCGCCAAGGTCAGCAATGGCACCCATAGCGTTATCGTTGCCGGTGGTGGTGATCGTTACGTTATTGGCGGTCACCGTGCCGGGCGTACCCGCGGTGCCACTGGCACTGATCGCGGCCGAGTTCGGGCCTGATGTGGTGATCGCGCTATCGCTCACGACAATGTTTGCGCCCTGTCTGGCGGTCAGGCCGATACTGACGGAGGGCGTTGTGGTGGTGACGCTGCTATTGGTCAAGGTCAGGGCTGAACCCACGCCTTCTACTTGAACTCCAGGGGCGAACG
The DNA here is from genome assembly GCF_014270125.1 of Pseudomonas sp. SWRI99. Classification (NCBI taxonomy): domain Bacteria; kingdom Pseudomonadati; phylum Pseudomonadota; class Gammaproteobacteria; order Pseudomonadales; family Pseudomonadaceae; genus Pseudomonas; species Pseudomonas sp. SWRI99. Next base: position 109,474 of record NZ_JABWQR010000010.1, read on the forward strand.
TGCCTGCTACACCGCTGACCAAGACGCTGCTGCTGTTGACCTGCGCCACGCCGCCGGATTTGATGGAAATCCCGGATGCCCGCGTTCCCCCCACTTGTATCGCCGTGTCTGCGACCTGAGCTTGCGAGCCGGCGCCTTCAACGGAGAGGCCATAGCCACGGACTCCGGTCGTCGTAATCGAACTGCCGCTACCACTCATTGCGACCTTGCCACCGTTGAGCGCCCTGACCCCCGCATTGGGGAAGTTATCGTTGTTGCTGGAGCCCGTATTGATGAAAGTGCTGCTGATCAAATCCAGAGAACCGCCAGCATCAGCCAGCGCTGCAGACGAATTGAGGCCAGAAGCGCTGGCAGTGACGCTGGTCGCAGTGATTTGACTGTCGGCGCCCGTAACGAAGAGCGTATGGCTGCCGGCGAGTGTAGTTGTGTTCGTTGCGCCGGCCGAAGTGACCTGTGTGCCATTGAGCGTGACGGCTCCCCCATCTTGAGCGAGCACTCCGAAAGCCCCGCGCGAGTTGGTACTTATCGATCCTCCGGTGACATTGATCTGGCTGCTTGACCCGGTCGAAAACAACCCATAGTTGCCCGTGCCGTTTGCGCCGCCGCTGACCTGAACGATGGTGTTGTTCAGCGTAACCGTACCGCCGGAATCTGCCGTGGCCCCGCGCATGTTCAGAGTGGTTCCGGAGTTGGGGGTCAGATCTATCGTGGCATTGGATGCTGAAATGGCACTGTCGGTCCCGGACGCTTGGAGTCCGATCTGGCCAGTGGCAGCCGCACCAATCGAAGTTGTGGTGACGACGCTGGCGTTGAAACTGACTTCAGCACCTTGGAGCGCCATCGCACCCACTGTGGAGGCAGCGGCCAGATTCACGGTGATGTTGTCGCCGGTGATCTGCCCGGCCGCTCCGCTGGCATTCAAGCCGATCGACCCCGCCGGTGTCACCGTGACGACACTAACGGGCGGTACGGTGCACTCCGTGTTATTGGCGACAGCCGGGGTAGGGCAGGCACCGGCGGCGTGCGCAGGGGAAGAGAACCAACACGTCAGGGCAACCGCGACAGCCATTTTCAGCGTGACGTGTGCAGCATGACTGCAGTCGCCGACAGGCAAGGGCGAAATAGCGGATTCAGAAAAGGGCGACTCAAGCGACTTCAATGGTTGCGCCATGGTGACCAACTCCCTGTGTCGAACCTGGTGGCGTTTCACCGAGCGTTGTTCTGCTCAACCCGGACAGAACAGGCACGGCCATTCTCGCGCCCTGCTCAGGCGCGGACGTTTCCAAATATCTGCCTGATAGGTCTAGACCATTCCTGACACTTTGCGAATGCAAAGGAGCGACCGGTCAGCGCGCGCATGCTCGGTGGGCTGTTTGATCAATGCGCGCGGCCGATTTGAAGGGCGGGCAGCGTTTCGACCGTGCCCGCGTCATACGTGGATCAAGCGATCTTCAAAGCCCTCAGCAGCACCAGCGATTGCTCGGCAAACGCCTGCGCCTGTGCGGTCAGTTCGGCGATATTTTCTTGCGCAGTGAGTAACGGCTGGCCGTTGCTGACGAGCACTTCACCCTGTTCGCTGATCACACTCCACGCCAGTTGTGCCCACTCGGCCGGCTGCTGTTTGCCTTGCTTGATCGAGATCAGAAACAGTTGCTGGAAGCGGCTCACGGTCACGCCACCGCCCGTGACCGGGCTGGCCAGCGTCTGGATGTTGGCGGCGTAGAGTGAGCGTTTGCACAGTTGCAGATTGAGCGCGGCGCAGCGTCCGCTGACCTGCGACTCGGCGGCCTCGCTCTGGCACGGCGCCACAGCGCCCATGCCGATCAGTACGGCGAGTGCTTGTTCGAGGTCGTCGTAAGTCAGCGGAGTAGCTTCGGTCAGCAATTGGCGCATCGATTTGGCGGCATAAGCCTGTGCCGCCAGAGCATCGAGTACCGGGCCGTAGATCTCTGGTTGTAACGTCGCTTCGCCGGCAGGGCCGGTGACCGAACCCGCTACGGTCTCCCAGGGTTGCAGCAGCACAAAACGCGTGTGGAGCATCTTCGCGCGGCGTTCGGCAGCGGACAGCCGGGTCGCGCCACGCACGTACAGATCGCGGCGGAAGTGCTGATTGACGAAATAGTCACGCGCCTGTTCGCGCATGATCGGGTGTTCAATGGTCTCCAGGAAATCCATGCCTTCGGCGCTCAGGTTCAGCGGGTCGACTGAATCCAGTGGCACGGCCGTGGTGGCGTAATCAAGCTTGGCCGGGGCCAGCGCGTCGACCATGTCGGCGAAATACATGCAGTTCCAGTCGCGATTGAAATATTCGTGGGCGACGTAGTGACGGTCCTGGCCTTTGATGCTCTGCAAGCGCGCGCCGAGACTCGGCGCCGCGGCGGCGTATTTGGGATTGGCCGCCAGCAGCGCTTCGGAAAATTGCAGCGCGGCGTCGATGCGCTGATCGGAGCGCGACGAGGCGTTGGCGAACCGGTCGTGCAGGCTGAACAGATTGCGCAGCGGCGCCGAGGGCGACCAGCCCGGGAAGCAGTTATAGCTGACGTAGAGCATGCCGCCCGGCTTGAGGTAGCGGCGGGCGAATTCGACAATCAGTTTCTGGTTGTCGCGGCTGACCCAGGTCCAGATGCCGTGCAGGCTGATGCTGTCAAACTGCGGCAAATCGGTACGCGCCAATAGCTGCTCGAAGCTGTCGTCATAGAGACGGGCGCCATTATTCGCAGCGGCCGCGAGGTCGATGGCATGGGCGGCCATGCCCGGGTGGAAATCCGTGCCGACAAACCCACCCGGATTGGCCGTGGCGTGGATGTTGACCGACACGCCCTGACCAAAGCCCAGCTCGCAGTGAACGCCATCGGTGCTATCCAGCGTGGCGAAACCGCGCAACAACAGGCAGTAACGCAGGAACACCGGATTGATCTCCCGGCTATAGCTGTAGGTGTAGCCTTCGTCGGTGAAATAACCTTCGTTCCAGGCGTTGCTCATGGGTACAGCCTCTTGTTATCGGAAGTAATGGCAGTCTTATAAGGGGTTGTGATTGTGCGCGACAAGTAGAAAAACCGGTTTCGCAGACTCTTCAGCTCAAGCATGTTGCGCACGCGAAGATTGCTGTGTACGTGCCGGCAGCGCGGCGGACTCGGGCAACGAGGCGACATGCACCGTGCGCGCCGGGAAGGCAAACGCCGCATCGAGCTCGGCCACCGCTTCCATGATTGCCAGATTGATTCGTTGCTGCACGTCCATGTAAACGTTGTAGCTGGCGTCCAGAACGATATAGACGGTTTCGAATTCCAGCGCGCTTTCACCAAAACTGCGGAAATGGCAGCGGTCGAATCGAGCCTGTTTTTCCTGCTTGATGATCGCTTCAACCCGCTGGGTGAGCTGCCGAATCTGTTCGCTGGTGCATTCGTAAGTCAGACGAAATTCGAACACAATCCGGCGCTCCTGCAAGCGCTTGTAGTTCTGGATGGTGCTGCCGATCATGTCGGCGTTGGCCATGACGATCTGCTCGCCGCCCAGACTGCGGATGCGCGTGGTCTTCAGGCCAACGTGCTCGACCGTACCGGCCAGCGTGCCGACCACGATGAAATCGCCCACCTCAAACGGCTTGTCGACGGCAATCGACAGCGAGGCAAACACATCGCCCAAAATATTCTGCACCGCCAGCGCCACCGCGATACCGCCGACACCGAGGCTGGCGACAAACGCGGTGATATTGACGCCCAGGTTCGACAGCATCGCCAGCAGCACCACCGCCCACAGCAGCACCCTGACGCCCCACAGACTCAAGGTCGCCAGAGCGCTCGCCTGAAACGTGCCGGTCGCGCTATGCCGCGAGAAATAACGATGCAGCCCGAGCGCCAGTGCGCGGTTGGTCCAAAGGCCCACCTGCAACGCCGCGACCACGAACCACAGACTGCTAACGCGCCCGAGCCAGCGCTCCGGCAGATCCAGCAAACTGATCCCGACCAGAATCGACGCCAACAACAGCAACGTGGTACTGGTCGCCGACAACACTTCGCTGGCCATGTACGTCAGATGACCGTTGCCGGCGCTGGCCCGGGCCTGGACCTTGCGAAAAGCGAAACGAATGGCCGTCGTGGTCAGCAGGTAGCTGATCGTCGCGGCGAAAAACGCGACAAGCCAGTTAGCCAACGAGATCCCTAAAATCATGTGTGCCGTGAAAAAGCCTATGAAATCCTCAGTCATTGAAACCCCCTTGCGAAGCCTGCGACGACGCCAGCGCCGAAGCACACCGCCGGCCGCAGCCAGGTAAGCGCCGCTTGAGCGGGCGGTGCCGCCAAGTGGCCTGTCTGGGGTTAGTTACCCTGAGATTCGGGCTGTTCAATCAAATGCAGATTCGCCGGATCGAATGGTCAACGCCTGGAACAACGAATGACAGAAGATGCCGACGCTTAATCGTAGGCGAACTGGTCGATCAGTCCGAGGCGAGGAACGCGCATTTTTGGCCGCAGTAAAGCGCCCGGAGCGATCACTGCGTTAGCGCCGATCTTGCAGCCGTCACCCACCAGCGCGCCGAATTTATTAACGCCTGTTTCTATCACATGGCCTTCGTGGCGGATTTTTATATCAGCCCCGTCCAGTTCGTTACGATAGTTCGCGATGATCGCGCCGGCTTCAATATTGACCGCTTCGCCAATCAATGAATCGCCGACGAAATTGAAGTGAGCCAGCTTACTGCCATCCAGCATGAAGGTACTTTTCAGTTCACAGCTGGGGCCGACAATGCAGTTTTTCCCAAGATACACACCGCCACGAAGGTAAGCGCCCGCCGCGATGAAACAGCCCGCGCCAATGATCATCGCGCCCTTGAGCACAGCGCCTTGCTCGATGATGGCGGTTTCGTGAACCGCGCAATTGCCTTGACGCCGGTATCCGGTGCCGAGCGTTTCGAGCAATGCCAGGACCCGGTTCTCGCAATCCTGGACCATCGCCCAAGGGGCAGTCGAGTCCAGGCCCAGCAGTGGCCAGCCAGCGATGTAATCATCGATTTTGGGTAATGTCATGAAAAGCCTTCCGAATAACTAAAGTGGATGTCCTCAAGCGTGCTCTTCAAGCCTGCGCACATCGCCCATGGAATCACGTTGCATCGACTGCAAGTTCTTCTCGATGGTTTCGCACAGCGCTTCCATCTGAATCTGGTGTTCGCTGTGGCGAAACGGGCTCTGCAGATCGGTGCCGATGCGCTCGATGGCCAGCAGCATAAACCCCACCACGGTCGACGCCAGCGGCGTGAACCAGCCCAGGGATTCCACCAGCCCCACCGGCACAATCAGGCAGAACAGCGAAATGAACAGCCGCGGAAAATACACGTAAGGGTAGGGCAGCGGCGTGTTCGCGATCCGCTCCATGCCGCCCTGACTGTTGGACAGATCCACCAGTGTCGACTCAAGCCGCGCCAGGCGAATACTGTCCAGGCGTCCGGCCTTGTATTCCCGAGCAAGCAAAGTCGCCGAGCCGGTGAGGATATCGTTGGCAAAATTATTGGTCGTGCCACTGCGGGCGAACTCGTCGGCGGGAATGAACGCGCGCACCTCTTCGGGACAAGGCTGGCCTTGCAGATGCGCGGCAAGGCAATTCACATAGGCGACGTGGCGGCGCAACAGGGTCGACTTGACCGGATTCACCTCGCTACCGGCATCGTCCAGCAGCGTCAGCACCTGACGGGCGAAGCTGCGCGAATTGTTGATCATCGACCCCCACAGCGTCCGCGCTTCCCACCAGCGGTTATAGGCGCTGCTGTTGCGAAAGCTGATCAGCACGATCAACGCCGAGCCGAGCAAGGTCAGCGGCATCAGCGGCAGGTTGAGCTTGGTGTTGAGAAACAGCATGAAGTCCACGGTGACGGCAATGTCCCAGAGCAGCAGCCAGAACAAGGCCCAGCCCACATAGCCCAAGGTTTTGATGATCAGACGGTATTTTTTGACGATGGCAGCTTTCAAACGGAAACCTCGTGGCGAGCAGTTTGCTTAAACGCTTAAGCTCGGACGATGCTTGCGACCGGCAGTTCCGTAGTGAGGCAGTCAACCGTCAGAACGACTGAGCCAAAAGTTATTCGTCCGCTCTCTCAATGCCCCTTGAGCGCTACGCTGGGGTTTGCCGCGCTGCCGACACACTGGATCGTCGGTCCGCCCGTTCGCCGAGCCGCCATCCCAGCAGGCCCCATAGCAGTGCACACAACGCGCCGACCAATGCGGCCATGCCTGCACCCTGGCCGAGGGCGTCCAGCGCGCTTTTCGCCCAGGCGCTGATGGCGTCGCCGGCGCGGTAGACCACGGTGTCGATGACGTTCTTTGCCTTGTACTTGCTTTCGGCATCGAGCGGGGCAAACAGCATCTCCCGGCCTGGGCGCACGAAGGCGTACTCACCGATGCGGCGCACGATCATCAGCGCGGCGATAAGGCCAAAGCTGGGGGCGAAGATCAGCCCGATAAACCCCGCGCACATGACCAGCGGCACCATGGCCAACAGCACGCCGACGCCGAGCTTTTGGGCGACACGGCCAGTGATCAACAGCTGGCAGAGCAGGGCGCCCGCCTGCACGACAAAGTCGATGATGCCGAACACGCGCACCTGCGCCTCGCGGTTCGGGAAGTGTTCGGCGACGACACGTGCCTGCTCGAAGTAAAGGAAGGTGGAGACTGTCGCTAACAGCACTACAAAGCCGCAAATGCCGAGCAGATAGGGTGATTTCAAAACGGCCGTCATACCGCTGAAGGGGTTGCCCGGCAACGGCCTGCGGGGGCTCTCGCTCGGCGCGGCATCGGGGCGTCCTGCGCCACCCTGTTCACGCCAGTGCATCAACTGGCGTTTGAACAACATCGCAGCGCCCAGCAGAACAGCAGCCAGCAGCATCAGGCCGGACTCGCCCAGCGGACCGATCAGCAAGGCGCTCAGCGCAGGGCCACTCAGGCCGCCGACGCTGGCGCCCGCCGCGATGAAAGCGAACAGGCGTTTGGCCTGGGCACTGTCGAATACATCGGCCATCAGGCTCCAGGCGACCGATACGACAAACAGGTTGTAGACCGATATCCACACATAAAACACTCGCGCCAGCCACGGGCTTTCCTCGCCCAGGAACAAGGCGGCGAACAACAGCAGGTTGGCGCAGAAAAATCCGTACACCCAGTCCACGAAATGCAGGCGCGGCACGCGTGCGCTGAGCCAGGCGAACAGCGGAACGGCCGCCAGCATGACGAAGAAGGTCGCGGTGAACAGCCACTGCAGGTTCTCGACGCCGGCGGTGATGCCCATCGATTCGCGGATCGGACGGAGCATGAAGTAGCCGGCGAACAGGCAAACGAACAGCAGAAAGCCATTGAGCGCGGGGCGCAGCTCGTGAGCCTCGGCATTGATGATGGCGCTCGTGCGGTGGGCGAGAAGAGACATATCCATGGTGCGCTCCTGTGGGAGTGGCGAGGCAATGGAACGGAGCCTGCCCGTTCCAGCGGGGTCAGCGGTAGGTGACGCCGGTCAGTCGCTCAGAAAGTTGCCACAGTGCGTCGGAGTTCGAGCGATCGGCAGCGGCCGGAGGCATCTTGGCGAAGCCCAGCGGCCCGCGCTTCTCGTCATCACCGGTGGGCCCATAGTAGGCACCGCCAACAGCCTCCAGCGCCGTCGCTGCATACAGCGTGGGCAGCGCGCCCTGCGCCGCGGAATGATACCTGTCCCGCTCTACGGCCCATTGTTTGCCGAATTTACTGTCCAGGCCAGGCCCACGGGCGATCAGCTCGGTCACGGCAACGCCGGGGTGAGCGGCGATGCTGCGTATCCCCCAACCGGCGGCATCGCTGCGCTGCTGCAGCTCGATACTCCACTTGAGTATCGCCAGTTTCGATTGGCTGTAGGTGGCAAAAGGGTCGTAATTGCGCTCAGCCTGCAGGTCATCGAAGTTCAGCACTGCGCGCCCTGCGGCGATGCTCGACAGGCTGACCACCCGACCATCGTCGCTTTTGCGTAGCAGCGGCATCAGCAGGCCGGTCAGGGCGAAATGCCCCAGGTAATTGGTCGCCAGCTGCATCTCGTAGCCGTCGGCCGAAACGCCTCGAACAGGCGGCGACATGATCGCGGCGTTGTTGATCAGCACGTCGAGCCTCGGCAGGCGCCCTTGCAGACGGTTGGCGAGGTCACGCACCGATTGCAGATTGGCAAGATCCAGCGTTTCGAATTGCACGCGCGCCTCGGGCACGGCTTGCTTGATGTTTGCGATCGCTTCGCGGCCGCGCTCGGCGTTGCGTGCGGCGATGATCACCTCGGCACCGGCTCGCGTCAGCGCCAGCGCGTCTTCATAGCCCATGCCGCTGGTCCCTCCGGTCACCAGCACGATGCGGCCTTCCTGGCTGGGCATGTCATGGGTTGACCAGTCCGGTTTCGGCTCTGTTCGAGTAGTAGCCTGCGCAGCCAGTGTGCCGGCCATCGCGGTAATGGCGAACAGCGTCCGGGCGGCCTTGAGGATGCGTTGGGTTGCGGTATTGCTGGGCGTAGCGGGTGAATGGCTCATCGGGGAATTCTCATTCGCGTAATAGGTTCCCGGTTGGCGGGGCGAGTGAGCAGTATCGGTGTACGAATGCGCGAGGATAAGTCGGGCATTGGTGGATGGCCCGTACGCTATGGCGTACAGTCAGCCGCCTGCGGAGGAAGCATCCATGCGTAAACCAAACCTTACCGATGTGTCGATATTTGCTGCGGTGGTCGAGGCGGGGGGATTTCGTGCGGCCGCGCAAAAGCGGGGTTTGTCCGCCTCGTCGCTGAGCGACTGCATGCGTCGGCTGGAAAGCGACCTGGGCGTGCGCCTGCTCAATCGAACCACGCGCAGCGTCACGCCGACGGCGGCCGGCGAGCGATTGCTCGAGCGCCTGCGCCCGGCCTTGCAAGAAATCGACGCCGCTTTCAACGATCTGGACGACGACGCTCAGCGCCCGGTCGGCACGCTCAAGCTCAATGTGCCAGTGCCGGTGGCACGCTTTCTGTTGCCCGACCTGCTGGCGCGTTTTCTCCGCCTTTATCCAGGGATCAGTGTCGAAGTCGTCATGGATAACACCTTTGTCGACGTCAACGCTGGCGGGTATGACGCCGGCGTGCGCTATGAAGAGAGCCTGGCCAAGGACATGATCGCCGTGCCCATCGGCCCGCGTCGCCAGCGCTTCGTTGCGGCGGCCGCCCCGCGCTATCTGGCTGAACGCGGTACGCCCACTCAGCCCGAAAAACTGCCGGGCCATGACCTGCTTGGCCATCGATTTGAGAGCGGCAAAGTGGGCGTGTTCGAGTTCCATCGAGACGGCCGCGTTGTGCGTATCCCACCTCAGGGGCAACTGCTGACATCGTCGCACGATTTGAAAATTCGCTCGGCCATCAACGGGCTGGGCATCGTCTATACCTTCGAGGATTTTCTGCGCGAGCCGCTGTCCGATGGTCGATTGGTGCCGATTCTCGAGGACTGGTGGCAGGCCTTCGACGGTCCGTTTCTTTACTATCACGGGCGCCGTCACCTGCCTTCGCCGCTCAGGGCGTTTGTCGATTTTCTTCGGGCCGAACGGCAGATTGCGGAGAACTCAGGTGTCTTCGGCGCCGTTTCGTAAGGCCAATACATGGTCTGCCAGCAGGGCGCCCATGGCGACGGGAGCGATCGGCCAGTAGCGGATGTTCCTGAGCGGCTGCTTACGGCCAGAAGCGGTCACTGGAACTTCCTTTGCCCAAGGGGATCGTGCTAGCGGGCCGTACGTCGCCGGTTTACTAACTACTGAGGAATCAGCGACGTTCAGGATGCCCACTGTCTGCCTGGAAAGCTCTAGTGAATGTGATAGATGTCCGCCGCGTTTTCCACTTCGTCGCGGCCGCTCTATACGTTTCGCACTGAAATCATGTTAAATTGCCATTGCTAAGAATCTGGGATATCTAAACAAGTATAGGGAAGAGAAAAGTGAAAAAACACGCAACCAAATTTATTGCGTTAGCTTTCTTTTATGCCGCACTATCTGGATGTGCAAACAACAACCCGTACACAAATTACTACTCCGTCCTGAACGGAGCCACTCCCGAAAATATAACCAAAACTCGATCTGCCCCTCCACCAGAAACCCCACTGGTCGATAACGTTAGTCCTGAGCAAGGTCAAGAACGGCTGGATATGTGGGCTCGCAGAGGTTATATCGCTATTGGCAAGTCATCGTTCAACAGCCCCCAATCCATTCCTGAAAAATTTGCAGTCGAGCAAGCAAGAGCCGTTAAGGCCGATCTGATTGTCATCAGGAGCCCTCAATACACGGGCAGTTATGCAACTTCGACAGCGGTCGTAAAGCCCACGATCAGTACAACAGAAGGATCGGCGCTACTGATGGGCGCTTCTGGCCACACCAATGCCATTGTCAAAGGGACGGGGACGACGCTCACTACAACCACCGATTACGTTCCGACAACAGAGCATCGGGCAGATTACGCGGCCGTTTACTTTATAAAGCAGACAGTCGTATTTGGAGTTCGCACAGCGGACCTGACGGACAAGGAACGCCAGGAGCGGCAGTCAAATTATGGCGTAAAAGCAACCATGGTCGCTGATGACTCTCCAGCTTACAATGCAGATATTCTCGTTGGGGACATACTGGAGACACTTGACAACGAAAAGATAAAAAACAGCAATCACTTGGGCGCCCTGATTGAAACAAGGGTAGGCAAGAAAGTTGTTGTCGCCCTTAGTCGTAACGGAAAAACAATCACAAAGAGTATTCAGTTCAACAGTAAAACCTGAGGTATTGGGCTTACCTGTCCGGTGAATACGGGTCCGGAAAGCTTAGCCGCCACCACGTTATATATAACCAAGCCCTGATTGCTCGGGGCTTTGCAGTTTATATCATTCACGAATATTTCGCGTGGCGTTTGCCTCGAGAGGAAGAGGTCCTCTGTATAAAACTTCTGATGCAGAAATGGGACCAAAAACCAAAGAGCTGATCTCTCTGTACTTGAGCAGCTTGCAAAAGTGCCTGAAACGATGGAGATGCGCATTTGAGTCAATGGATGCGGAAGGCCAAAACCCTCCTTGAAGATTCCGACTACTCCGGAATCACTTGCCTGCTGTCGAGCTATGGAGACATGGGTTCGTTGAACGACCTGATTCTTGGACAGGCCTTTGCCGATGGTGTCTTTGCGTGGAGACCGAACCATCTCGAGTTGAACAATAGATTCAGCGAGTTGCGCAACCAGGCTGCCCAGCTCGCTGCCGAGATAAAGCGTTCACAGTAGCCTTCGTGACAGGCAGCTTTTGGCCGATAGCTGACAGTCACCCAGCAGCTTCGGCCAACGCTCATTTCCTCTGAGAAATAAATGAGTTCCCTTTTGTGCCCCTGACCGCTTCGTAACCGGGTGGCGCCAGGTGGTTGAACACCGCTTCCTACAAAACGCTGCGGCAACTGTTGGCGCTGCAGATCATGCATGGATTCCCTGTTCTCGATCGCGGTAACCGTAGCGATTTCAGGCGGGGGGGGCCAGCAGGGAAATCAGGCGCGGCTCGATGCTGTCGGGTTGTATCTCGAGAATTGCCAGCGTGACCGGCAATTTGAAACGCCGAGGGCCGGCGCTACCAGGGTTCACGTATAGACGATCGCCGCGCCATTCTATGCGCGGTTTGTGGGAATGGCCGGTGATGATGAGCTTTATGTCTGGATCTAGATCGGCGGGGACGTCGGCGATGTCATGGATAAGGAGAGTGTGCCAGCCGTTGAGAGTGCAGGTCAGAAGGTCGGGGAGGTCTTTGGCCCATGGGCTGCTGAGATCATTGTTGCCGCGCACGGCGTGGACGGGAGCAATTTTGGACAATTGGGTGAGGATGTCCGGGTTGCCGATATCGCCGGCGTGGATGATCAGGTCACAGCCTTGGAGCGCGCCGATGGCTTCGGAGCGGAGGAGATTGTGAGTGTCGGATATTACGGCGGTTTTCATGGGCCAATTCTCCGTGGACGTTTCGGGTAGGAGTGACCATTTCGACCCATAGCTGTCATTAAATTGAGGTAACGAAGCAGGTTTCGAGGCCTACACATACTGGCGGTAGTGCATTAATCAATACGATGGCATCGTCACCCTGGTTAAGGTAGATCAATGAGTCACCGGTCTCGAACGTAACTCTGATCTTTCTCGTCGTTGAAATAGTACTGGTCGTGCAGCAGCACGCTCAGCCGTTTTCCCAAGAGCGAACGTGCGTTTTGCAGGTCTAGGACAGCTCTTGTAGGGGATGGGGAGTGCCGGCTAGACATCGGCATCTCATATTGGTGGGAAGAGAGGCAGATACTACACAAACGTCATTACGTCCGCTTCTGGCCGAAAGCCGACATTCGGCGACATGTCCACCTACGTAATATCCTGCAGCGTCTCGCGAGCAGATCCTCCAGTCGATCAGCGCGGGCTTATTTATTCCCCATCGCCTGCTTCAAGCTGAATTCGCCTGAGAACATCGTCGTAAGGCACCAGGTCGAGGAAAGCAATGACTTCCACTGCCCGCAAATTGTGCATGCGCATAATCCATACGTAGCTGTTGCGATAAGGCGCGCCATCGGCTGCGGTGGCGATGCCGTCCCAGTGCACAACCACGTCATCGCCTTCAGCCCAGATATCCGCCACCGTCGGGCGCACGGGTGAAGCAAGACGTTTTGCGAAGGGCTGGACTGCCCGTTTCAGGAAGTCATCTCGGCCCCGATAAGTACCCGCCGAAGGACTCGTCCCCTTGATGGTCCAGATCACCTCGGGCGCCAGCACATCTGTGAAGAACGTCCGGCCGCCCTGAGCCCACTGGTTGAACGCTTGCGCAATGAATTGGCGGTTGCGCTCCGTAGTCGGTTCGCTGGCCACGGCGGGTGCCAGTCCTCCAATCAATGTCGTGAGTACCAGTGTTAGCGCTGTGAAGATGCGTCGAACAAAAGTCATTTCCTATGCTCCTGTATCTGTCGGAAGAACTTACCCATTTTTATGGGCCGTTGTGGCTAACCTGAACGAGCCGGTAGTTGCGTTCCCTCACGCCGTTGTTCTATACGGGGCATTGGCGAAGAATCGTCTGCCGGGACATGAAGTGGCCGGCAAGTACCCGCCGACCTCATCTGAAGTGTGACCTACGAGCGGAGGAGGGCTGTTACAGGATCGTCCTGATTTCTTGCTTGATCATCCGAGGCAATATCTTCATTTCAACGATTTGGAGTTGTTCTTGAATTCACTGGTAGAACTTGTCGATATCATCGGGCGTCACGCCCAAAGTGACGGCATTCACAGCACCTCGATTGCGGGTGTCAGCCTGATTCGCTCGGCTACGCCCACGATGCCTATGCCGGTGGGGTACGAGCCAACACTCTGCCTGGGCGCTCAGGGACGAGTGAACTTGCGCTGCGTCATCCGCTAAGAGACGAGAGCGTCAGTGCGCCGCCGGCAGGCATTGCGCTCAGCGATACGACTCCAGAACTGCTGGATGCAGCGGTTCGCCTCGCCGGTCTGCTCGGAATGCCACCGGCAAAGGACGCCTGGCGGCTGCGCACGGACATTTGCGGGATTTGAATCCAGCAGTTTTCGTCGCGCAGAAAAAACGAGGCCACTTTTGCGGCCTCGTTTCCAGTGGATCACTCGTGTGAATGTCCGTGCTCGGCGCTCTCGGAAGTTGCACTTTTCTCACCAGAGCCGCAGGCCGCTATCAGGCCCAGGAAGCAAATCATGAGTATCGAGCGAATCAGTGTTGTCGGGTTTTTCATGGCAAGACTCTTGAAGTAAAAGTTGAGATAAACGGCTTGTGACCATGCGTAGCGATTTTCGGTAGCAGAGTAGCCTTGGCTGTTTCGGACTACTGTTTGACGCCCAAGTAATCGCCGGTCGCATTCAGCGAGATGGTCACGTCGTTGTTGCTGCGATTCCGCCAGAACCAGCCATGGGCGCCGTCAAATAGGGCGGTGAATTCCCCTTTATTGCTTTTGACCTGCTTGCCCTTGTTGTAGCTGTGGAAGTAACCCTTTTCGCCGTTGTAGGGCTCACCGTGGGTGTCGTAGTTCACGAGCCCGCCAGTGGCTGTCCATTCATAACTGACAGTCTTGCCCTTCAGCACTTCCAGTTTGATTTCCGTACCTTCGCCAGGTTTGAGCGTTACGCTCATCTGATTGGACTTCAGGGCCGGGGAGGGTGCCGTTACTGGCAGAGCAACAGGCTCCTGAACGGGCCGGACTTGCGCAACTTGCTGCACCGGAGCTGGAGCGGCAGTTGGCGTCGGAGTCGGAGCTGATGCTGGAGCGGCTGCTTGAGGCGGCGCGGCATCTGCCAGCGCTTCCTGAGCAAGGATGATTTTCAGTTCGCCCATCTGGGTCAGCCCTAGCGTTCGGCCTACACCGGTTGGATCAATAGCGTATTCAGAGGGCATTACGACGGTCACCAGAAGGCCAGCGGCAACCAGTATTGCGATGACGGTCGAGCGCAGCAGTTGGCGGGTGCTGGGCAGTTCATTAACAGTTGGAAGCGGAGTATTGAACATGGTCAGAATTCCTTACGCGGAGACAAACAGGCCGGTGATCTGGTAACCCATCAGGAGGAAACCGGCACTCATCATGGCGACGTTGGCGGTATAGGCGTGGCGCCAGAAACTGCCGGTGCGCCGCCAATACCCCATCAGAATGAGAATCGCGCTGAGGGCCAGCAACTGGCCGATTTCAACACCAACGTTAAAGGCGATCAGGTTTGGAATCAGGCCATCGGGTGAAATCTCGTATTCCTGAATCTTGGTCGCCAGACCGAAACCGTGGAGCAGGCCAAAGATCAGCGTGGCCACTTTGGTATTGGGTTGGAAACCGAACCAGCGCTGGAACGCGCCGAGGTTATCGAGCGCCTTGTAAACCACCGAGAAACCGATGATGGCGTCGATGATGTAAGCGCTGATGCTGACCTCGGTCAGCACGCCCAGCAGCAGCGTGACCGAGTGGCCTGCCGCGAACAGCGTGACGTAGAGACCCACGTCTTTGAGGCGGTAAAGGAAGAAGATCACCCCGAACAAAAACAGCAGGTGGTCATAGCCGGTCATCATGTGTTTGGCGCCCATGTAGATGAAGGGCAACAACATGACGCCGGTACTTTCCTGGATGAAGCCTTTGTCACCTTCCGCAACGGCGTGAGCCATCGCCTCGGGCATGCCGAAAAAAAGTGCCGCTATCAATAAAAACAACAGCAATAGCGGGCGATGCGCGGGCGCAGAAAATACGCCAACACCGTTCATTGAGTGCGAATGCATGAATTGATCCTACGTTGCAATGATCGTAAGCCGCGTTGCGGCCATGGTCAGGATGCGAACGAAGGACGGGGTGGACGCTCGATCAGGAAAATCGGCGGCGGGGGCACAGCGTGTCGAAGCGCATCAAACCGGATCGATAGCATTGGCGAGGTCGCCAGTACCAATGCGGCTGTGAGTTGCGGCGTTTCGTGCTGATGATCAGGGGTCAGTGGCGAGTGATAGTGTTCTGAAAGACTTGCGTGGCTGGAGGAGGCCTCTTCGCCGTGGGAGTGATGGGCGTCTTGAGTGATTTCCCAGGCGGGCTGTTGCGACGGCACTGACAACGAATAGGTATGCCCGGCCCAGGCCACAAACAGGGCGAGTGCCAGCGCGATTACCACTGTCGTTGTCAGTGTTTTGCTGAACATGGCGTTAGGGTTTCAACTCGTTTTTAAAGGGCTTCAAGTGATTTGACCGGATCCCCCCTGGGGGGATAGGATGCCAGCGTAATCCATTGACGCCTGGGGCTCAAGTCATGAGTGAGCACGACCACGAACACAGCCACGCCCATCCCCACACCCACCAAAGCCACGAGGCGATCATCAAGCGCCTCAAGCGAGCGGATGGCCATTTGCGCGGCATCATCACCATGATCGAAGAGGGTCGCGAGTGCGTAGACATCGCCCAGCAACTGCATGCCGTTGAGAAAGCGATCTGCCAAGCCAAGCGCACGCTTATCCAGGACCACATTGATCACTGCCTCGAAGACACCGTTTCGGCGCTAGGCAATGGCGAGCGCGCACCGCTGGAAGCGTTCAAACAAATCACCAAGTACCTCTAGGTCCGACATGCCCGATTTCGCTCAACTGCTGCAACAAGGCGGGGCTAACGCCTGGCTGTATTTCCCCAGCGCTATCTTGCTGGGTGCTTTGCATGGCCTGGAACCGGGACATTCGAAAACCATGATGGCGGCGTTCATCGTGGCCATCCGTGGCTCGGTCAAACAGGCTGTTTTGTTGGGGCTGGCCGCGACACTGTCGCACACTGCGGTGGTCTGGTTGGTCGCCATTGGCGGCATGTACCTGGGCAAGGGACTGGATGCGCAAACCACCGAGCCATACTTCCAGCTCGCGTCTGCCGCATTAATCATCATCATTGCACTGTGGATGCTGTGGCGGACCTGGCGCGGTGAGCAGATGTTCAGGTTCGAGCAGGGTAGGTTCGAGCAGGGTGATCACCACCACGGTGAGCATGATCATGGTCATCACGAAGAGACTCACCGGATCGATACAGGCCACGGCCGTGTTGAACTCTCGATCTTCGAAGAAGGCATGCCACCGCACTGGCGCATGAAGACGTTGAGCGGGCACGCCTGGGCAGCCTCGGATGTGCACGTAATCACGACGCGGCCGGACGGTAGCAGTCAATCGTTCGCTTTCGTGGAGCGCGAAGGCTTCCTGGCGTCGACGGTAGATATTCCAGAGCCGCATGAGTTCAGCGCTCGATTGAGCCTCGGGCACGCTGGGCATTCCCATGATTACGACCTGACGTTCCAGGAGCACGATCACGGGCATGCGCATTCCGGACTGGAAGGTCTGGAGCTGTCAAGTGATGGCTATCAGGATGCGCACGAGCGTGCTCATGCCAACGACATCCGTAAACGGTTCACCAACCGCGAAGTCACCACAGGCCAGATCGTCATGTTCGGGCTGACCGGCGGCCTGATTCCTTGTCCGGCGGCCATCACCGTTCTGTTGCTCTGTCTGCAGGTTAAAGAAGTCGCGCTTGGCGGCATGCTCGTGGTGTGTTTCAGCATCGGCCTGGCGCTTACTTTGGTCACTGTCGGCGCTGCCGCCGCGATTGGTGCCAAACAGGCTTCCAGTCGCTGGCCTTGGCTGGGCACCGTGGCGCGCCGCGCTCCTTATCTGTCCAGCGTGCTGATTATTGGCGTTGGGCTGTATGTGGGCTTCCATGGCTGGGTCGGCCTGAATGCATAACCCGGATTTCAGACCAACGACTACCAGTGCCACTAAACGGCAATAGCCCAGCGTCAGGCTGGGCTTTTGTACGAGCGGGTCCCTTTAGTCTTAAGGGATCAGTGCAGTGTTCCGCCGGGCCGGTTGCCCGACGTCTGCGCGTCAACGCTAGCGCAGCAGATGTACCGCCAAACCGGCAAGCGCGCAGGCAAACAGCACTTGAATGACGCCGCGCTTGAAGCGGAACAAAGCTATCGCCGCTGCAATGGCAATCAGTGCAGAGGGCCAGTCGAGGTTACCGCTGAAGCCTGTCGGCCAAAGCACGTGATAGCCGAAGAAACACGCCAGATTGAGAATCACCCCAACGACGGCGGCTGTGATCGCGGTAAGCGGTGCGATGAACTTGAGTTCATTGTGGGTGGACTCCACCAGCGGGCCGCCTGCCAGGATGAACAGAAACGAAGGCAAGAAGGTGAACCACGTCACGAGGGCCGCAGCCACAGCGCCCGCAAGAAATACGTTATCGGCACCGAACACTTGCAAGACATACGCACCGACGAAACCAACGAAAGCCACCACCATGATCAGCGGCCCGGGTGTGGTTTCCCCCAGTGCAAGCCCGTCGATCATCTGCGTTGGGGTGAGCCAGCCATAGTGACCGACGGCGCCTTGGTAGACATAGGGCAGCACGGCGTAAGCCCCGCCGAAAGTCAGCAGTGCCGCCTTGGTGAAAAACCAGCTCATCTGGGTCAAGGTGCCGTCCCAGCCAAAGAGTGCGGTCAGAACGCCCATCGGCAACGCCCACAACACAGCGCCGATCACGGCCAGTGATGCCAGTCTCAACCCGCTGAAGCGCGCATGTTCCGGGGTGGGGGTGTCGTCATCGATCAAGGCGGGGCCGAAGGATTTTTTGGAGGCGCCATGGCCCCCGGCCGTGAATTTTTCAGGCGCCAGCCGCCCGCCGACATAGCCAATCAGCGCGGCTCCCAAAACAATCAGAGGGAACGGGACATTGAAGGCAAATATCGCGGTAAATGAGGCCGCTGCTATCGCCCACAGCCAATTATTCTTTAATGCCCGAGAGCCGATCCTGTGCGCGGCCTGCACAACGATGGCCGTTACGGCAGGCTTGATTCCATAAAACAGCCCGGCCACCACAGGCACGTCGCCGAACGCGATGTACATCCACGAAAGCGCGATCAAGATGAACAAGGATGGCAGCACAAACAGCGCTCCGGCGATCACGCCTCCCCAGGTTCGATGCATCAGCCAACCAATGTAAGTCGCCAACTGCTGAGCCTCAGGTCCAGGCAACAACATGCAGTAATTCAGCGCATGCAAAAATCGGCGCTCTGAAATCCAGCGCCGCCGCTCAACCAGCTCCTGGTGCATGATCGAGATCTGGCCCGCTGGCCCGCCAAAACTGATGAAGCCGAGCTTCAGCCAAAACCAGAATGCCTCCCGCAGGCTGATCTGCTCAGGCCTCGACAGATCTGCTTCCGCCGCCGGTGGCGAGACCTTATCCATTGTGTTGCTCCTCTTTCGCAAACCCGGCGAGCAGCCCATCGAAGAGGGCGCTCGCGGCAGCCAGTAGTTGATCGTCGTCGGTAATGGTTTCTCGCAGCCCGGACAGTACCCGTTCGATGCCGGCAGCTTCCATCGGCTGAATACCTCCGACATCAAGGTAATGCACCAATGCGGCAATTCGGCTTAAGCCTGGTGCTTGGAGCGCAAAGCTGGCTTGAAGGGTTTCGAAGGTGACACGGTTACCGACATGACTGAAGGCCGCGTCATCGAAGTCAAAACCCAGCGCATCGACCGGACACTCCTGTGGCGTGTTCAGCCAGAGGATCCGCGCGTGGGCATCGATAAAGCGCTGAATTAACCAGGCACAGGCCAACCGGTCGACCCAAGGACGTTTACGGGTTGCCCAGATACGGCCTTGATAATCGTCGAGATCAAGTGCGGTTATTGGCTGGTTGCTGCTGTGTGGTTCATCCGGCGACAGGGCTCTACTGAGCGCCGTCTCCAGCGCCTGCAATGCCGAGTCAATCTGCTGCCTGGGCTTGCCTGGGAAGTAATCGATGCTGACCAGTTGATCGTAGGCTTTGCGCAGCTTGCGAATGTGTTTGCTGGTTGCCAGCGCATTTTCAGCATTCAGTTGTCCGCGGCATTCTTCGATCTGCGCACTGAGCTTTGCGTAGTCATCGCTGCGGTCGAACAATTTGACGAAGCGCTCACCGGCGGGATCGACGACCGGCAGAATGTAAGCCGTGCCATTGATGGCGAGGATATCGCGCTCGACCGACGTCAGGGCTTCACGGCAGGGGCCATTATCCGGCAACAAATACGCGCCATCGCGCAGCACCGCGGCCCCGGAAGCTTTCAATGCGCGCCAGGCTCGCATGCGTTCAGTGGCATTGGCGGTGGGTAAGCCGAGGATCAGAGCTAGCCAATTGGTCATGTAGAGAAAGATTAGTTATTTGTAGTGTTAATTACATTACAGGGGGGCTCGTCGATTGGGAAGATCGCGCCTCGAAACAGATTTTGAACTTTGCCTTACACGCCATTTCCATTGTTTGAGGTGACAACCTTCCAGCTTCGCCCCCCGAAGCTGACGACTACACCTGAATCAAGGAATGACCGTGGCTGCTTCCACCCATAAGACCGCTCTGCGCCGGGCAATCACTTTCCCGATGCTGTTTCTGTTTATTCTCGGCGATGTTCTGGGCGCGGGCGTGTATGCACTTGCCGGAACGATTGCCGGGGAGGTGGGAGGCGCCATATGGGTGCCGCTGCTGATTGCACTTGTTTTCGCCATGTTGACGGCGGGCTCCTACGCAGAGCTGGTGACCAAATATCCCCACGCCGGCGCTGCTTCGGTCTTCGCTGAAAAGGCTTTCAGGTCACCGCTCATTTCTTTCCTCGTCGGTTTTTGCATGCTGTCTGCTGCGGTCACCAGTGCGGCGGGCTTATCGCTTGCGTTTGCCGGTAATTACCTCAACGCCTTCGTGGACGTATCGCCGCAGATCGCAGCGCTGGTTTTCCTTTTGGCTATTGGCCTGCTCAACGCGCGAGGCATCAAGGAGTCGCTCGGGGCAAACCTGGTGATGACCGTGATTGAACTGTCAGGGTTGATTCTGGTTATCGTGGCCGCTGTCTGGTATTTCCGCACAGGCGAGGCGGATCTGGGACGGACACTCACGTTCAAGCCTGGCGTCAGCCCGATGCTGGCCGTGCTGGGTGCGGCTTTGCTTGCCTTCTATTCCTTCGTAGGCTTTGAAACTTCTGCAAATCTGGCAGAGGAAATCAAAGACGTTCGCAAGGTATACCCTCGTGCCTTGTTCGCGGCTCTGCTGACCGCTGGCGTGGTTTACATGGCAGTGGGCGTGGCAGCTTCTTCGGTGTTGTCTACCGAAAAACTGGTGTCCACGTCGGCTCCTTTGCTCGAAGTTGTCCGAGCATCGACGCTCGAAATCCCGCCAGCGCTGTTCTCCTTCATTGCCCTGATAGCTGTCGCCAACGGTGCGCTGTTAACCATGATCATGGCCAGTCGATTGACTTACGGGATGGCGAACCTGGGGCTGTTGCCAGGCGGTTTGGGCGCGGTTCTGCCTAAACGAAAAACCCCATGGGCTGCAATCGTCGCAACCACCGTGGTGGCTATTGCCCTGACGCTTACAGGTACCTTGGCAACGCTGGCGCAAACCGTAGTGTTGCTATTGCTGTTCGTTTTCCTGAGTACCAATGTGGCGGTGCTCGTCCTTCGCCGCGACAGGGTTGAGGAGGATCACTTTCGCGTTCCGACCCTTGTTCCAGTGCTCGCGATCGTGTCGTGTCTGGTGTTGCTCAGTCAGCAGGGTTGGGAGACCTGGTTGCGGGCAGGGGCGTTGATCATCGTGGGGATGTTGCTGCACGGCTGCTCTCGTATCAGTTTGTCGGCGATCGGTAAGGCTGGCTAATGCAAGCGTTCTTGGTGGGGGATTGGTGTTGTTTGGGCGGGCGTCATCGCGAGCAGGCTCACTCCTACAGTTGGTGATATTCAAAAGGAGTCACACGTTGTCAGTCTGCGGTCGGGTGAGTAAGCTGCCCAGATGAATCAGACCTCCGCTTCCTCATCCTTTCCCGGCCCGCGTGGCCCCGTCGATCACGACATTCGTGATCAGATTGTCGCGGCGGCCAACGAGCATTTCAGCCAGTACGGCTACGCCAAAACCACGGTTTCTGACTTGGCCAAGGCCATCGGTTTTTCCAAGGCGTACATCTACAAATTCTTCGATTCCAAACAGGCGATCGGCGAAGCCATCTGCGCGAACTGTCTGGCGCAAATCGTCGCGGCGGTCGAGCAGGCGATCAACGAGGAAAACCTGACGCCCACCGAGCGTTTCCGCCGACTGGTGAAGACCGTGATCGCCACGGGTGTGGACCTGTTTTTCAACGACCGCAAGCTCTACGACATCGCGGCGTTTGCCGCCGGCGAGAATTGGCCCAGCGCTCAACGTTACGATGCCCAGATCAAGCGCTTTATCACTGACATCCTGCGAGAAGGGCGTGAGGCCGGTGAGTTCGAGCGCAAGACGCCGCTGGACGAAACCGTTGAGTCGATCCACCTGGCGCTGCGCCCCTTCGTCAACCCGCTGCTGCTGCAACACAACCTGGACTTCATCGAGGTGGCACCGACGCTGACCTCAAATCTCGTCTTGCGCAGCTTGATGCCTTGATCCTCCGCTGATCCGGATCCCGGATCAGCCGCCCCCCGCCCGTTTCTGTTCTCGACGCACCCGCACCGTGGAAGCATTCGACTGCACGTAAGGTGACTGTTGACTGATATGGTCACTCGGATAACATGAGCCGCTGCAATGCTCGATGTTCCCTTTCAGAGACACCCATAGAGTCCACACAATGAAAAAAACAATGCTCAAGCGCCCCGTTGGGCTGGCTGTCGTGCTTGCTTCCTCGAATGTCCTGGCGGGCGGTTTTGCACTCAATGAGCAAAGCGTCAGCGGGATGGGATCAGGTTTTGCCGGTCGGTCTTCTTCGGCCGAAGACGCCAGTACCGTTTTCGGCAACCCGGCGGGCATGGCACGGCTTAAAACAGAGCAGGTGAGCGTGGGGCAGGCAACGCTGTTCGCGAAGTCCGACATCAGCCACACCCGCAGTACGTTCGGCGGGAAAGAAGACGGTGACATGGTGCCGACTACCACCGTGCCGATGGGCTATTACGTCAAGCCCATCGATGAACATTGGGCCTTCGGTGTCGGCTTTTACGTGCCGTTTGGTTTGATCACTGACTACGGCAGCGGTTTCGCCGGCCGTTACTACGCCAATAAAAGCGAAGTCACCACGCTGACGTTCCAGCCGACCATCAGCTATGCCTTCAACGATAAAGTGTCGATCGGCTTTGGCCCAACCATCAACCGCATCAGCGGTGAGCTGTCGGGGATGGTTGCCAATCCGCTGAGTCCCGGGCGCAATGACGGCAAAGTCAAAAGTACCGGGGACGACACTGCGCTGGGCTTTAACGCCGGGATCATGCTGCAGGCCAGCGAGCAGATGCGCTTGGGCCTGACCTATCACTCCAAGGTCAGTTACCACCTCGATGCGAAAACCAAACTCACCGATGGCATCTTCAACGTGCTGGGCGTCAGTGGCCGCAGCTATGACGCATCGCTGGACGTGGACACGCCTGAGTCGGTGGACTTCTCGGTCACCCATCAACTAAACAACGACTGGACGCTGTATGCCGGCAGCACCTGGACGCGCTGGAGTCGCTTCAAAGAGCTGACCATTGAAAACAGCGGCTTGCCGCCATTGCTCAGCGGCCAGTTGGGCACGATCAGCGAAGAGCAGAACTGGCATGACACTTGGGCTCACGCCATCGGCGCGGCGTATCAATTGAACAACCAATGGGTCCTGCGTGCCGGGTTCTCGGTTGATCAATCGCCTGCCAACAACAGCAATCGTGGGCCGCGTATTCCCACCGGCGATCGCAAGGTGTTCAGCCTGGGCGCCGGCTGGACGCCTGCGCAGAACGTCACCATCGACGTCGCGTATTCCTATCTCCGGGAGGAGAGCGTCGACATCAACCACACCTCGGCAGGTAAAGGTTCGTACAGCGCCCAATACAAAAACAGCGCCAGCGGACTCGGCACTTCTGTCAGTTACCGCTTTTGATTCAGCGTTAAAAAGCGGGCCGGGTGATTTCCGGCCCGCTCACGTTCTCCAGTCGTCGCAGCGACTTACCGCGCCGCTACAGACTGCGCCTCGCCGGGTTGCCAGCCACCCCCGAGCGACTTGAATAACGCCACCGCCGCGCGGCTCGTTTCGGTTTGCGCTCGCGCTCTGGCATCTGAGGTTTGCAGCAACGTCTGATCCGCGCGCAGCACATCAATCAAGCTGGCCGAGCCTTTCTCATAGGCGCTGAACGCTGACTGCCGAGCCTGTGTCAGCGCCGCTTCGCCGTTGCCAAGCGTGATGGCCTGGGCTTGTCGATTGACCTGTGCCGACAGCGCGTTCTCTACGTCTTCCGTTGCGCGCAATACGGACTGGCGGTACGCGGCCAGGGCTTCGGCTTCCTGACCTTTGGCCTGATCGATCTGCGCGTTGATCCGCGCAAAATCGAAGAGCCGCCAGCGTAAGCCGAAAACACCCGCCGCCTGGCTGGCGCCATTGGAAAACAGGTTGCCGCTGGAGACGGAAGTCGCGCTGCCGACCAAGGCACCGAGCGAAAATTTCGGGTAGTACTCGGCGATGGCTGACCCGATGCGTGCGTTGGAGGCCGCCAGCCGGCGCTCGGCGACGATCAGGTCCGGCCGGCGCCGCAGCAAGTCGGCCGGCGTTCCCAGCGCTTGCAACTGCGGCGCAACCGGGATGCGTCCCGCGCCTGCCAGTTGTGTTCGATGGGTGCCGGGCGGCGTGCCGAGCAGCACATCCATTGCATTCATGGCCGCATCCACACCGGTTTGCAGCACCGGCACAGTCGCCTCGACCTGAGACAGTTCACCTTCAATCTGCCGAACCTGATAGCTCGCCGCCAGGCCCTTGCTGTAAAGCAACTGGACCTTTTCCAGCAATGCGCGCTGGGTTTTGACTTGTTGGTTGGCAATCTCCAGTCGCGTCTGTAATCCGCGAAGGGTGACGTAGATATCCGCGGTTTGCGCGGCGATCGCCAAGCGTGTGGCGGTGAATCCCGCTGCGGATGCCTGGTACTCGGCGACGGCCGCCTCGCGCTCTCGGCGCAATCCGCCAAATACGTCCAGCTCCCAGCCAGCCTCAAGATTGGCCTCGTAGGTATTGCCATATCGGTCGTAGCCAGGTGTCGAATTCAACACTTGGCCCAGTGGCGTTTCGACGGATTGGTAGGCGCGCGCAGCTTGGCCGCTGACAGCCGCCGAAGGCAATAGCGCGGCATTGGCAGTGCCCAGTCCGGCGCGTGCCTGGGTGACTCGCGCCGAAGCCTGCGCCAGGTCGAGATTCTGCGCCAGGGCCTGGGTGATGAAGTGGGTCAACACCGGGTCATTGAAGCTTTCCCACCAAGCAACGAGGCTGCTCGGGGTGGCTTCAGACCCCGCCATGGACGATTGCCGCTGGAAGTGATCCGGCAGCGGGGCGGGCGGTCGCTGGTAGTCCGGGCCAACCGTGCAGCCCGCCATCAAGCCGACGCTGAGGAAAAGGGTGATGGGGCGGAGGAGGTGCATGGAGATTCCTGTTTGGGTTACGTGACTCTCAAGCGAGGGATGGAAAATTACGCTGTTTGTGACTGTTGACGATATTGGTCACAAGACTGAGAATATGATGATCATCCTATTTTAGTAAAGGAAATCCATGCGCCGGCTCCGACCTTTCCCCCTCGCGCTATGTTTGTTGCCCCTGGCCCTGACGGCATGTGGGGATTCTTCCACCGCACAAGATCCGCGTACCCAGGCGCCCGTTGTCAGGTCGGCGGCCGTGCAGCTCGCCAATGAGGCTTCACGCTCCTTCACCGGTGTCGTGGCCGCGCGCGTTCAAGGCGACTTGGGTTTTCGCGTCTCGGGCAAGGTGCTTGAGCGTCTGGTTGACACCGGTCAGACGGTCAAGCGCGGTCAGCCACTGATGCGTCTTGACCCGATCGACCTCGGGCTTCAGGCGCGAGCACAGCAAGAGGCGGTCACCGCCGCTCGCGCCCGGGCCAAACAGACAGCCGATGACGAGGCGCGCAATCGTGACCTCGTCGCCGCCGGCGCGATCTCGGCATCGGCCTACGACCAGATCAAGGCCGCTGCCGACACCGCCAGGGCACAACTCAGCGCCGCCGTCGCGCAAGCCGATGTGGCGCGTAACGCTTCCGGTTATGCGGTTCTGGTGGCGGACGCTGACGGCGTGGTGGTGGAAACCCTCGCCGAGCCTGGGCAAGTCGTCAGCCCGGGGCAACCGGTGGTTCGACTGGCGCGCGCGGGCCAGCGTGAAGCCGTCGTCCATCTGCCAGAGACGCTACGTCCTGCGCCAGGCTCCACCGCCCAAGCAAAACTGTATGGCGACACAGCGGGGGCCGTGACCGCAAAACTGCGCCTGCTTTCCGACTCGGCCGACCGCACGACACGCACTTTCGAGGCGCGTTATGTGCTCGAAGGCAAATTGGCCAATGCACCGATTGGCTCGACGGTCACCGTTGAGATTGCACAAGGCTCCGCGCCAAAACCGGCATTGCAGGTGCCCATCGCTGCCGTCTACAACCCCGGCAAAGGCCCCGGCGTGTGGACAATCGCCGGGACACCCGCAAAAGTCACCTGGCGTCCAGTCGAGGTGTTGGGCTTGAGCGATGATGCGGCCCGCATCGCTGGCGAGCTCAACGTTGGCGAACACATTGTTGCGCTGGGTGCCCATCTGCTACGCGAAGGCGAGGAAGTGCGCGTGCTTACGCGTGACGACGCTCAGATGGCCGGGGGTCGTCCATGAGCGAGGGCCGGTTCAACCTCTCTGCCATTGCTGTTCGCCAACGGGCGATTACGGTGTTCCTGATTTTTTTGATTGCCGTTGCAGGTGTTTTGGCGTTCTTCAAATTGGGGCGCGCGGAGGATCCGCCGTTTACGGTCAAGCAACTGACGGTCATCACCGCGTGGCCCGGAGCGACTGCGCAGGAGATGCAGGACCAGGTCGCCGAACCCCTTGAAAAACGTCTTCAGGAACTCAAGTGGTACGACCGCTCGGAAACCTACACCCGTCCGGGACTGGCGTTCACCATGCTCTCGTTGCTCGACAGCACACCGCCTGCGCAGGTGCAGGAAGAGTTTTATCAGGCGCGTAAAAAACTCGACGATGAAGCGATCAAGCTGCCAGCGGGCGTCATCGGGCCGATGGTCAACGATGAATTTTCCGACGTGACGTTCGCGCTGTTCGCCTTGAAAGCCAAGGGCGAGCCGCAGCGAAGGCTGGTGAGGGATGCGGAGACGTTACGCCAGCGCCTGTTGCACGTGCCAGGGGTGAAAAAGGTCAACATCATCGGCGAGCAAGCCGAACGGATATTCGTCTCGTTTTCCCATGACCGACTGGCGACGCTGGGCTTGTCGCCGCAGGACATCTTCGCCGCACTGAATAGTCAGAACGTGCTGACGCCCGCTGGATCGGTCGAAACCAAGGGACCGGAAGTTTTTCTGCGGGTCGACGGTGCATTCGACACGTTGCAGAAAATCCGTGACACGCCGGTCGCTGCGCAAGGGCGGACACTCAAGCTCTCTGACGTGGCCACGGTCGAGCGTGGCTACGAAGACCCGGCGACCTTTCTGGTGCGCAACAACGGCGAGGAAGCTTTATTGCTCGGCGTGGTGATGCGCGAGGGCTGGAACGGTCTGGATCTGGGCAAGGCGCTGGATGCCGAGACCGCCAGGATCAATGAAGAAATGCCCTTGGGCATGACCTTGGCAAAGGTCACCGATCAGGCGGTGAATATCGACTCGGCTGTCGGCGAGTTCATGGTCAAGTTTTTTGTCGCGCTGCTGGTTGTGATGCTCGTGTGTTTCCTGAGCATGGGCTGGCGGGTTGGCGTGGTGGTCGCCGCGGCAGTGCCGTTGACGCTGGCGATCGTGTTTGTGGTGATGGCGGCCACCGGCAAGAACTTCGACCGGATTACGTTGGGCTCGCTGATTCTGGCGCTCGGGCTGCTGGTCGATGACGCCATCATCGCTATTGAAATGATGGTGGTGAAAATGGAGGAGGGCTACGACCGTATCAAGGCGTCGGCCTATGCCTGGAGCCACACGGCGGCGCCGATGCTGGCCGGCACGCTGGTGACGGCGATAGGCTTTTTGCCGAACGGTTTCGCTCAGTCAACCGCCGGCGAATACACCAGCAACATGTTCTGGATTGTCGGCATCGCGCTGATCGCTTCGTGGGTCGTCGCGGTGGCTTTCACGCCTTATCTGGGCGTGAAGCTGTTGCCAGACATCAAAAAAGTCGAAGGCGGGCATGCGGCGATCTACGACACGCCGCGCTACAACCGTTTTCGCCGGATTCTGGCGTGGGTGATTACGCGCAAATGGCTGGTGGCCGGCACGGTTGTCGCGCTGTTCGTCGTGGCGATTCCAGGCATGGGGCTGGTGAAGAAACAGTTCTTCCCGACCTCCGACCGTCCCGAAGTGATGATCGAAGTACAGATGCCTTACGGAACTTCGATCGAGCAGACCAGTGCCACTGCGGCCAAAGTCGAGGCCTGGCTGCAAAAGCAGGACGAGGCCAAGATAGTCACTGCCTATATCGGGCAGGGTGCGCCGCGTTTTTTCCTGGCGATGGCACCCGAGCTGCCGGATCCATCGTTCGCAAAAATCGTTGTGCTGACTGAAAGCCAGGAGGCCCGCGAAACCCTCAAGTTTCGTTTGCGCGAAGCGGTGGCCGAAGGGCTTGCCCCGGAGGCGCGAGTTCGGGCCACGCAAATTGTCTTCGGCCCGTATTCACCCTTCCCGGTGGCGTATCGGGTGATGGGGCCTGATCCGGCGAAATTACGTAACATCGCCGAGCAGGTCAGGGGCGTGATGCAGGACAGCCCAATGATGAGAACCGTCAATACCGATTGGGGACCGCTCACGCCGACGTTGCATTTCAATCTGGATCAGGACCGTTTGCAGGCGGTGGGGCTGACTTCGAATGCGGTAGCCCAGCAGTTGCAGTTCTTGCTGACTGGCGTCCCTGTCACGGCGGTTCGTGAGGATATTCGCTCAGTGCAGGTCGTGGGCCGTGCAGCGGGCAACATCCGCCTGGACCCGGCGCAGATCGAAGGCTTCACATTAGTCGGTGCGGCGGGCCAGCGAATCCCGTTATCGCAGATCGGGCAGGTCGAGGTGCGCATGGAAGATCCGATCCTGCGCCGCCGTGATCGCACGCCCACAATCACCGTGCGTGGCGACATCGCCGAAGGCTTGCAACCGCCGGACGTCTCGGGTGTGATCATCCAGCAGTTGCAGCCGATCATTGAGGCACTGCCTTCCGGTTACCGGATTGAACAGGCGGGCGCCATTGAAGAATCCGGCAAGGCGGGCAAAGCGATTTTGCCGTTGCTGCCGATCATGATCGCCATGACGCTGCTCATCATTATCGTGCAGGTCCGTTCGATCTCGGCCATGATCATGGTCTTCCTGACCTCGCCGTTGGGCTTGATTGGTGTGGTGCCGACGTTGCTGATTTTCAACCAGCCGTTTGGCATCAATGCGCTGGTCGGGTTGATTGCGCTGTCGGGGATTTTGATGCGCAACACGCTGATCCTGATCGGTCAGATTCACCACAACGAGCAAGAAGGGCTGGAGCCGTTTCATGCCGTGGTCGAAGCGACCGTGCAACGGGCGCGCCCGGTGTTGTTGACTGCACTGGCGGCGATTCTGGCGTTCATCCCGCTGACGCATTCGGTGTTCTGGGGGACGTTGGCGTATACGCTGATCGGCGGGACGTTTGTTGGCACCATTATTACCCTGGTGTTTCTGCCGGCGATGTATGCGATCTGGTTCAAGATCCGTCCTCAGAGCGAAGGATCTAGTGAAACAGTAAAAACGCTTTAAACAGGTGGGTTGTGGTGTCTGGGCGGGCGCATTCGCGAGCAAGCTCGCTCCCACAGGTTTTCCGGTGAGACTCAGGTTCGGGGCAGCCCACAGACCCCATTGTGGGAGAGACTCAGATTCGCGGCAGCCCACAAAACCCTTGTGGGAGCGAGCCTGCTCGCGAAAGCGGTGTGTCAGCCACAGGTGAATCGCCCGACCTGACGCCTTCGCGGGCAAGCCCGCTCCCACAGGTTTTCGGGTGAGACTCAGGTTAGGGGCAGCCCACAAAACCCCGTGTAGGAGTGAGCCTGCTCGCGAAAGCGGTGTGTCAGCCACAGATGAATCGCCTGACCTGACGCCTTCGCGAGCAAGCCCGCTCCCACAGGATTTCGGGTGAGACTCAGATTCGGGGCAGCCCCACAAAGTCCCTTGTGGTGTCTGAACCACCGCGTGCGCAAACAGAAGAGCCCTGCAGATTCAAACCCTGCAGGGCTCTTTTTCTTTCAGTATCACGAATCTATACCGCGCGTTGACCCAGTGTGCGATCCGCGCCATCCGCGGCGAGCGCCTGACCCAGCGGGGTGCGATCTGTACCGTCGGCAGCCAGTGCCTGCCCTTGCGGCGTGCGGTCGGAGCCGTCTTCTGCCAAGCCGTTTTCGTCGAGACGGTTGCGACCATTTTCTGCGAGGCTCTGGCCCTGTGGCGTGCGCTCTGAACCATCGGCAGCGAGGGTCTGCTGTGGTTCGCTGACTTGGGTAAAAAAGCGATCTTCCTGATTGCTCGGTACGGCAAAGGCGCTGGCGCTCAGAGCGAAAGTGGCGACGGCGATCAGTTGGCTTACAGTTTTCATGGCGGTGACTCCGGTCAAAGTTGATTGAGGTCCGGGTCGTTCAGATCAGCATCTGGTTAACCCGTTGCAGTGGTGTGTTCTGCATGGGTTCAGATTAGGGGTGAGGACGGTGGCGAGGTTAGGCCAATACTGTCCTCGATTTGCCTGATTCTGCTTGGTTGCAAGTCTGCCTTGAGCGTACCTGCTCAGCCAACTGGCCCTATACGGGCCAGGATACCTTCCATCAGCTATCAACGGTTGACGTCGAGCACGATCTTTCCGCGAGTGTGCCCGGCCCAGTTCTGTTTTATCGCATCGACAACTTCCGTAAGCGGTACCACTTGAGCTTCAAGTCTCAGCTTGCCGGTTGAGAAGAGCGCGGCGATCTCTGCCAGTTGGCTGCCATCGGAGCGGGTAGCGAAATTTTTGCCGCTGACGCCGTGTTCGCGTGCTGTTTGTGCTGCGGGTGCGCTGACGGGTGAAACCAGAACGCCCCCGCGTTTAATCACGCTCCAGGAGCGAGTCTGAGTTTCTCCGCCGACCAGATCAATGACGGCATCGACATTCGCAACGCTGTCTTCGAATTTTACCGAGGTGTAGTCAATGACCTCGTCAGCGCCGAGCGAGCGAAGATAGTCGTGATTTTTCGCAGAGCTGGTTGCGATTACGTATGCACCGGCAAGGTGGGCGAGCTGGATGGCGAAGCTGCCAACGCCACCTGCGCCGCCGTGGATAAGGACCTTTTGGCCGGTCTGGATGGCGGCGTGTTCATGCAAGGCTTGCCAGGCTGTCAGTGCCGCAGCAGGTACGCCGCCTGCCTCTTGCAACGATAACGTTGGCGGAGTGTGAGCAAGTCGATCGGGCGTTGAAAGGACTTGGGTCGCATAACCGCCGACAATGCCGATAAAGCCGAACACCTTGTCGCCCACCGCGAAGTTTGTGACGTTGTTGCCGACCGCGGCGATTGTCCCTGCGACTTCTACGCCAGGCGTGTAAGGCAGTGGAAGGGGAATGAATTGCTGCATGGCACCGGACAGGATTTTCCAGTCGATGGGATTGACCCCACTGCCGGCAACGTTGATCAACACTTGATCCTCGTTGGGTACCAAGTCTGGAAGTTCCTTGAGTTCCAACGCTTCTGCCTGGCCGTATTGCGCTACTTGGACAGCTTTCATGTTCTCTCTCCGTTGAAGGTCAAGGCGCTTCACCATGAAGCGCCGTGGTGGGAAAGATGATGTCACTGCTCAACTTTGCTTAATAGCCGATAAGTTTCGATGATCAGGTTCGAGAAAATAGAAATATAGATCAAATAAGAGAACATCCTTCGCGCCGGCAAAAGAGGCTTTCTATCGGGTTGCAACACGCTGTTCGCCGAAGCGCTCAATCAGCCACCGCCCAGCCGGACCGGGTGGCGAGTCGGTTCGATAAATCGCGTCGAAGGTGTAGGTGCCACCTTTACAGTCGGGCATATCAAGTTCCACCAGGCGCCCTTCTGCAAGATCAGACTGAACCATGGGAACGGGCATGTTCCCCCACCCGATCCCTTCTTTGAGCAGCATGTGTTTGGCGCCCAGATCTGCCAGCCGCCAAGTGCGCGTGCTGACGACGGCAAAGTCTTTATCGCCTGTAAGCGTTGAGCGATCCGATAACACCAATTGCACAAACTCTCGGGCAGCGCCGGGCAACTTGCGGCATTCGGCTGCAAGCGGATGTCCAGGCGCGGCAACCGGTATCAACTGAACGCTGCCTACGCTGATGCGTTCAATGCCGTCGAGACTAATATCCAGCGGACCGCTGATGCCGACTCCCGCTTTCTTGTCCATAACCAGCTGAGTCACGGCCCCCAAGGCTTCCATATGCAAGTGCAGGGTGACCGTAGGGAATACTTCCCTGAAGGTTTTTAGTGCATCGACTACTCGCTCGGCAGGGAGCATCACATCGAGCGCGAGGTGAACTTCTGCTTCAAGTCCATGCAGCAAACCGGAGACTTTTGCGCGAAGCCCGTTTACGCCGTTGCTAATAGTGCGTGCTTCAGCAAGAACGGTTCGACCTGCCTCCGTCAGCTGCGGTTTGCGCGTTGTTTTTCGATCAAACAGCGAAACCCCAAGCTGCATCTCCAGATTGGAAATCGAGTAGCTCACCACCGAGGTGGCGCGATGCAGTTTTCTGGCCGCCGCGGCAAAACTGCCCACTTCCACAACCGTCAGGAATACTTTGAGTTGATCAAGCGTTGGTGTTCCGGGATCGGAGATCATTTTCGACTGTCTCGAACGTTTGAGGACTATTTATTCTGTTTTCGCAGACAGCAGCCTATACGCAGGACTGAACGCCAGATCGGTTCTAACGTTCAATCGACGTATTTGTTTGTGCAGCAAGCCATTCGCTGCGAGTGATTTCCCACACTTGCACCGGCATCAGCCCCGACACAAAGTGTCCGTCCTGTGTGCCGGTCAGGCGCATGCCTTCATCTTCGGAAATCTTGCGCGAGGCGTGGTTGGCGGCGGCCTTGGGCACCTGCATGACCGGGCGCGCCAATGTTTCGAACCAATAGGTGTTGATGACCTTGCAGGCCTCGCGCATATAGCCGTTGCCCTGAAACTGAGGGGCGAGCCATAAGCCTCGATGGTTACCCGGCTGGTCGAACAGGCTGATACTGCCGATGCAGTTCTCAGGCTCTGCGCGCGTGCGGATCATCCAGTGCCATTCTTTTCCGGCAGCCATCGCGGGCAACGCGACATCGCGGACGTAAACAAGCCCGCCATCGTCCGGATACGGCCAAGGGACACGGCTGTCCAGATAACGAACGATCTCCCATTGTGGAAACAGTCGTTGCACCGCTGCTGCGTCGCTTACTTGCAGCGGCGTCAGTATCAAGCGGCGGGTATAAAGCGTGGGAATGCAATCCATGGCCATAAATCCTTGCGAGCTGTAGCGGGCAGGGTCGGTACTTTCTCAGACGATCAGATGAGGTGTCGAGCTGTCGCTGCGAGGTGGCCCTGCGAGAGGCGGATGTCATGCACAAAAAAGGCGCCCAACCGAGGTCAGGCGCCTGTTGGCTCAGCCCAGATGATGCCGCTCTGCAAGGCGATAAACATCAGTGTCGAGCCCTTCGAAACGGGCTTTCAACTGCAACGCCAGATAAAGCGAATAGTGCCGTGACTGATGCAGGTTGCCGCCGTGGAACCACAGGTTTTGCTGCTGGGTCGGCTTCCACATATTGCGCAGTTCGCCCTCGTAAGGACCGGGGTCGTTGGTGGTGCCGGAACCCAGGCCCCAGCAGCGACCGACCTTGTCGGCGACTTCCTGGGAGATCAGTTTCGCCGCCCAGCCGTTCATTGAGCCGTAACCAGTGGCATAGACGATCAGGTCAGCCGGCAACCGACTGCCGTCGGTGAGCAACACGGCGTCTGCCTCAATACGCTCGACGCCCAGGCCGGGGGCGCTTTTGAGCTTGATCGTGCCATTGGCGATCAGTTCCGAGGCGCCGACGTCGATGTAATAACCCGAGCCACGGCGCACGTATTTCATAAACAGGCCCGATTCGTCGTCGCCAAAGTCGAGCATGAAACCAGCCCGGCTCAGGCGTTCGTAGAATGCCTTGTCGCGCTCTTTGATAGCGTCAAAGATCGGCCGATGAAACTGCGGCATGACCTTGTACGGAATCGAGGCGAACAGCAGGTCGGCCTTGTCCGTGGTCAAGCCTGACTCCAGCGCGTCTTCGGAATAGAGTCCGCCGAAGACCAGTTCCATCAAGCTGTCCGAGCGTACGATGTGCGTGCTGGAGCGTTGCACCATGGTGACTTCGGTGCCGTTTTCCACCAGGTCGGCGCAGATGTCGTGGGCCGAATTGTTCGCGCCGATGACGACCGCGCGCTTGCCTTTCCAGGCGTCGCCGCCGGGATGGCGGCTAGAGTGATGCTGCTGGCCCTTGAAGTCTTCGGCGCCCGGATATACGGGCACGTTGGGTACGCCCGACATGCCGGTGGCGAGGATCAGCTGCGTCGGTTGCAGGGTGATCCGCTCGCCATTGCGCAGCACGTCGACCATCCAGCGAGCGCTTTGTTCATCGAACCGGGCACCGAGGCATTCAGTGCGCGGCCAGTAATTGAGTTCCATGACTTTGCTGTACATCTCCAGCCAGTCGCCGATCTGGTCTTTCGGTGTGAATACCGGCCAGTGGTCGGGGAAGGGCAGGTAAGGCATGTGGTCGTACCAGACCGGATCGTGCAGGCACAGCGATTTGTAGCGACCACGCCACTGATCGCCAGGACGCTCGGCTTTGTCGATGATCAGCGTCGGTACGCCCAGGCGCTTGAGCCGTGCACCGAGGCCGAGGCCGCCCTGGCCGCCACCGACGATCAGGCAGTACGGCTGCGCGGTGAGGCCCAGCGCTGCCTCTTCATCGCGACGGCGTTCGAGCCAGTTGCGTTTGTCGGCGTGGGCTTGGCCGTGGCTGGCGCCCATCGGCCGGCGGCGCCCGCTGGGTTCTTCGAAGCCCTTGAGTTCGCGCATGGTCGTCAGCAGCGTCCAGCACAAACCGTCCTTCAGGCGCACGTAGCCTTTGCCGCGGGCCGCGTCGGTTTCCAGGCTCATCCAGCCTTCGAGCACACCGTCGGTGAGCGTGGCTTCACCTTCGAGTTTCCAGCGCTCGGGCCGGGTCTGCTCCAGGCGTGTTTCGAGCAGGTCGCGAATCGCGGATTTGCCTTCCAGCGTGACGAGGTTCCAACTGAACAGCAGCAAGTCACGCCAGTGACATTCGTCGGCGAACAACTCCAGCGTGCCGTCCACATCTCGTTGCGCGAGCCGCTCGCCGAGGCGTTCGACCCAGGCGGCGAGTTGCGCCGTTGGCGATTGCAAAGCTGTATCGATAGCGATGTTCATGGGGCCACTCCCGATCTTGTTTTTGTGGGTAAGCCCTGACACCAGAGCAAGGCTTGGGCCATCTCGTTGAAAGCCACGATGCAGACGGGCTGATGCGCTATTTGGCAAGGCCGCAAAGGGCGCCATGTCACGAATTTGGGAATGATGCATGACACTGTGTCACGCGGCGCAAAGTTCCCTCGCGGCAGGCTTTTCATCTAAGCTGCGGTCACACCCGTGTCTTCACCGAAGCGGAGTACAACAATAATGAAACCGGCCTCGATCAACGCCCATGCGCGCCAGGTGATGCAAGCCGTGCAGGGCAGTGTTGCCAGTCACAGTGCGGCGGCAGATCTGGCAATCACCCGCTCATGGCGGCGTTGCCTCGATCAATATCAGCTCGATCCTGCCAGCCCCCGCGCACCGGATGTGCTGGAACAGGCGCGCTTGCGCGAACACCGCGCGCCGCTGGAACACATCATTGCCGTGGCGCATTGGCAGATGAACAGCCTGCACCAGCAACTGGGGCGCGACGGCCATGTCGTGCTGCTCACCGATGCCCGGGGTGTGGCGATCGACAGTGTGTTCAACGAGTCCGAGCGCGCCGAATTCCAGCGCTCCGGGCTGTGGCTGGGCTCGGTCTGGAGCGAGGAGCATGAGGGCACCAACGGTGTCGGCACCTGCCTGGTCGAGCGCCAGCATGTGACCATTCGCCGTGATGAGCATTTTCGCGGCAAGCACGTTGGCCTGACCTGTTCGGCCAGCCCGATATTCGACGCAAGCGGTGAGTTGCTCGCGGTCCTCAACCTGTCTTCCGTGCGCGAGGAAAACAGCCTTGAGCAACGCTTCAAAGCCATGGCGCTGACCAACCTGTCGGCCAAGCTGATCGAGAGCTGCTATTTCCTCGGGCACGAGCCGCAGCGCTATCTGCTGCGTTTTCATCCGGACGCAGGGTTTGTCGGGCTGCTGGGTGAAGGCCTGATCAGTTTCGACGAGAGCGCGCGCATCTGTTCGGTCAACGAGGCGGCGCTGGAGCTGTTGGGCCTGGCCCGGGAGCAAATGGTCGGGCAGTCACTGACGATGCTCCTGGAAACCCCAATGGAGCAGCTCATGAGTCAGGCCAGCTTGCAGCCGAACGTCTGCTGGCCGATGCGCCTGGTCGACGGACGCCTGTTCTATGGCCAGTTGCGTGAGCCGATTCGCCCGGCGCCGCTGACCCTGGGGCCTGTCCCTAATCTTCATGACGAGCGCGTCTGCCTCGAAGACCCGCGTCTGCAACGCGGATACGCTCGGGCGCTGCGCGTGCTGGAGCGCGATGTGCCGGTGTTTCTGCAGGGCGAAACCGGCACCGGCAAAGAGGCGTTCGCGGCGGCGCTGCACCGCGCCAGTTCCAGAGCTGGCCAGCCGTTCGTTGCGATCAACTGCGCGGCCATTCCCGAGACGCTGATCGAAAGCGAGCTGTTCGGCTACCGCGGTGGTAGTTTCACCGGTGCACGCAAGGACGGCATGGTCGGCAAACTGGAGCAGGCCCACGGCGGCATTCTGTTCCTCGATGAAATCGGTGATATGCCACTCGCACTGCAGACGCGCCTGCTGCGCGTGCTCGAGGAGCGTCAGGTGGTGCCGCTGGGCAGTGCCACTGCGCGTGCGCTCGACGTCCGTCTGATCAGTGCCAGCCACCAGAATTTGCAGGCCTGCGTGGCCGAGGGGCGCTTGCGCGAAGACCTGTTTTATCGCATCGCCGGTTTCACCGTTGAGCTGCCGCCATTGCGTGAGCGCTCCGACAAGGGCCGTCTGCTCGACCTGTTGCTGCGTGAAGAAGCAGCAGGCGCCAAGGTGCGACTGGAGGCGGGTGTCAGGGCGCGTTTGCTGGCCCAGCCCTGGCCGGGCAACGTCCGGCAGCTGCGCACGTGTTTGCGCACCCTGGTGGCGCTGGCGGTGGAGGGGCGCGTCACGCTGCACGACCTGGAAGAGCTGTTGCCGGCGCCCGCGAACGCCGAGCCAGCCGAAGACCCGCTGGGCATCAGCGAACGGCAGACGTTGTTGCGCTTGATGGAGGCGCAACACTGGCATGTCGCCCGCGTTGCCGCGCGCCTGGGCATCAGTCGCAATACCCTCTATCGCAAACTGCGACAGCACGGGATTTCGCGACCGGAATGAAGGTGCTGGGCGAACGCGCATTGACCCAGGAACCTCGCCGCTGATCTTCCAGTAGCCAACCGAACTGCCGAGAGCCGATATCCAGCGCCGCCCCCTTCAGGAAAATGCCGCTGCCACGAACGCCTCTAGCGTCTTGTGTTCAAGGATTTCGATCGAGAAGTGCCCGAAGCGCTTGGGCAACCAGATAATGCGTGTGCCGGACGGAGATTGCAGATCTGCGCGGGCCAGTGGCTTGCCGTTTTCGTCTTCTGGCTGAACACCGGCGGCGATCAGTTCGTCGTAGGCTTTCTCGATGTCCGGCGTCGAGTAGCAATGGCGATAAATCATCCCTTCGCCCGAGGCGTCCAACAGGGTCTTCAGATTGCCCGCCAACGGCTGTACCAACATGAAACGCTCCTCACCGATCAGCGCAATGGCGTAGCGCACGTGCAGAACGCCTCGCTCCCAAACGAGGGTTTTCGAGATCCTGGCATTCAGTATCTGTGCGTAGTAAGCACAGGCTTCTTCCAAGTCATTAACCAGTACGTCCACGTGACTGAACTTCAGATCCATTGCAGTTTTCCCTGTTGAGCGGTCGCCATGTTATACCCGCCACGCGCAGAAATAGGTGGGTTCCCTGAGGCGACAGCCCGGGTGCGGATTATTTTGAACGAATCCGTGGCGTCGGGCTTCGAATCTGCATGGCCGGTGTGTTCCAGCTGGCCACAAGAGAAGGACGCAGGACTATCAATGAGGTGGATATGAACGAGCCAGTGCTGCAAACGCAAAATCAGTCCCCTGAATCGGTCAACCGCAACGATCCGGCCATCGACCCGCACGCACCCGGGCAAAATACCCCGGCGCCCGCTGAAAAAGGCCAGGCGGACAGTGCGTCCAGCGAGGTGGATCAGAAGCAGCACCACAGCGATAACAGCAACGAATTCAGCCCCGGCTTCAAGCCCGAACCGGAGCGGCCCGCACCGGGTGAGGATACGGATGCCGATATCGATACCGACGGCGGTTGATCGACACGCAACGCAAAAAGGCCGCATCGAAGGATGCGGCCTTTTTAGTGCCCGTCGGTTACTTGCTCGGATGTTTAGCTTGCAGTTCTTTGGCGTGACTGAGGTGTTTTTCCAGCGCCGGCAGCATTTTCTGCGCAAACGCTTTCAGTTCCGTGGCGCCTTTGGCCTTGTCATCGGTCACGGTATTGGCTTGTTCCTTGAACAGCTTGATGGTTTCTTCGTGGGCCATGACCTGGTTGTTGGCGTAGGCCGCATCGAACGATTCGTCGCGCATGTCGAGAATCTTGGCCTTGGCCTGCTTGGTCAACGTGGTGGTGTCCGGCACTTCGATGTCGTTGGCCTTGGCAATCGCCGCCAGCTCATCGTTGGCCTTGCCGTGATCGGTGATCATCTGGTTGGCGAACGCCTTGATGTCGGCCGACTGGCTTTTTTCCAGAGCCAGGCGACTGGTCTCGATTTCGGCGATGCCGCTGGCGGCAGCGTTGTCGACAAAGTCGTTGGAAGTGGCAGCAAAGGCCGAGCCCATGCCAGCACTCAGTGCAACAGCCAGAGCGAGATGACGCAAATTGAATCCGTCCATTGGGTATCTCCACGCAGGTTTTTGTGAGCGGTATCCAATGGAGCGAGCGCAAGCGGCAAAGGTTTTATCGCATTTGCGACAGGGCGACGAACGGACACCGCTGGTCTGACAGGGAGTCGACAGATGCGTCCGACCAAGGCCATGCTGGTAAAGAACCAGCGCATCGGTCGCGTTGGTTATCGATCAACCGATGGAGGTGTTTCATGCCGGTTTCACATGATCTGTATCAGGACCTGGGCTGCAAAAAGGAAGAGATCGAGCAAAAACGCTCCAAGGATCCGAAACTGGATTCGTTGCTCAACAAGTATTTTGACGCAGATAAAAGAGTGGTCGAGGCCGAGGATGCGCAATCGCTCGGCGATGACGCGTTGAAAGAACTCAAAGAGAAGCGCGTGATCGTCAAGAACGATATCGTCGCCCGGTTGGCCGGTCAGCCTCTGAGCGGCGAGTAAACGCCTGACCCGTGGCGGCCATGTGAGGGAACGGCGACAGCAAACGGCACCTCCAATGTGCAGAGTCTGTACATCATGGACTCGTTGCGAGGTGCCTCATGAATGATCCCAGGTTTCCCAGCGAAGAGCAGGGCGGTTTCGACCCGATTCCCACCCGGCCCGAACCGAACAGCCCGGCGCATACCACCACCCAACCCGAAGAGCCTGTCGAGGAACTCCCACCGGACGATGATCCCGACAAGTTTGATAGGTCCAGTAACTGACAGACCGCTATCGCGAGCAGGCTCACTCCCACAAGGAAATGCATTCTCCCTGTGGGAGCGAGCCTGTTCGCGAAGGCGTCAGTTCGTTCTGTACAAAGCCCTCACTTTAACGCCGCGTCCAGCGCCAACCGCCCCATGTGTGTCGCCTTCAGCGAACCGAAATACAACCACTGCCCATACTCGCGCACCGTGGTGATCGGCGAGTAATTTCCGCTGCTGGCGTCCTGCAGATTGGCAATCACCTTGCCGTCCACATCCAGCCCCAGCACAAACCCGCGCTTCTCCACCGGTTTTGGCAGCACCGTGAGCGCCCGGACAATCATCTTGCGCACAAACGGGTGCCCGGCGGTGCCGTCGAGCAGGGCGTTGCGTGGCGCATACAAGGCCACCCAGAACCGGTCGCTGCCATTGAACGAAAGATTGTCCGGCAGTCCCGGCAGATTCTCGATGAACAAGTCGTGCGTGCCGGCATTGGGACCCTTCAGCCAGTAGCGGCTGATGCGGTAAGCCCCGGTTTCATTGACCAGCACGTAGGCCTCGTCCGGGCCGAGGGTCACGCCGTTGGCGAACTCCAGTTTGTCCAGCAACAGGCTGGTCTTACCGGTCTGAAAGTCGTAGCGCAGCAGGCGTCCGTCACCGCCATGCTCGATGATCGCCTCACCGTCATGGCCATAGCCCCAGCGACTCGAGGCATCGCTGAAGTAGGCGTAATGCCCAGACTTGTCGATTGCCACATCATCGGTAAAACCGAACGCCAAGCCATTGGCTTCGGTGGTCAAGGCAATCACCCGTCCCTGGGCGTCGAGGGACAGCAAGCCCTTGACCGCGTCGGCAATCACCAGCAAACCGCTGGGATGGCGGGCCAGCCCCAGAGGCCTGCCGCCAGTGTCGGCCAGCACCTTGCGCTGGCTGCCATCGAGGCTACTGCGGATCAGCCGGCCGTCACGCAGGCCAGTGATCAGATAGTCGTCCTCCAGCAACAACGCCTCGGGGCCATCGATGTCGCTCGGCCCGATTTTCGCCACACCTTTGAGGCGCTGGTTCTCGGCGTAAAGCCCGGCTGTCAGCGAAGGCGCCGGTGGCGGTGTCCAGGCCACCGGTTCGACGCGGGTGGGCATCAACAATAAAAATCCGCCGACCAGAATGAGCAGCAACCACAGCCCATGACGTAGTCTCACGCGCTGGCCCTCGCCGACGCGATGTCCTGCGCGGCCCTGTCGCGCAACGCCAGCAGCGAGGCGGCAGACTCACGTTCGATGCGCCGTTTGAGCAGCAGGCGATTGGCGATGCGCATGATGAGACCGTCAAAGCGATATTCCAGCGTGCGCACAAAACGCGTGCCGTCACCTTCAGCCGAACACTCGTAAGTCAGCCGCAACGACAGCCCCTGATCACCTTGCGCAAGCGCACACCAGCGTCGGCCCGGCAAATATTCCGTGACTTCCCAGCGCAAATGCCCGGCACGTCCGCCGGCATGGATGTCCTCTTCAAAACGCGCGCCGGCATGCAGCGGACCCTGCGGGCCGTCGATCTTCAACGACGACGGATGCCACTGCGGCCAACGGCTGGCGCTGGCGGCATAGGCGAGTACGGCAACGGGTTCGCCAGTGATATCGATCGAGTGCTGCAGGCGGGTCATGGGCATTGTCGAAGCGCTCAAAGGGGCGGGTTCCGGCTCCCGGTAAAGGGTGCCGAACAGGGTGTCCATCAACGGCAGGACAATATTGAAGTTGCGCACCTGCATGCACTCGCGGCGGTGGTGCAGTGCGTGCAGATGGCGCATCAGGCGGATCCACGGCAAGCGCGCGAGCGGATGGCCCGCTGGCAGGTGTTCACAGGCGTGAAACACCTCGTAGGTCAGATAGCCGAGCACCATGCAGCCGCCGAACAGCCCGGCAACGTTGGCGTCGATCTGTGCGAGCAACCACCACAGCGGCAGGGTGATGAGCAATGTATGCAGCACGATAAGCCACGCCGGAAACAGGATCACCCGCCAGTCACGGGCGCTGTCGTAGGTCATGTGGCCGGGGGTGAAAAAGCTGTGATGATCGCCGGCATGCCGGGCATAGAACATCCTGGCAAAGGGCTTTTTATGGTGGCCGAGATGACGATGAACCATGTACACGCCGAAATTGAACAACAGCAACGTCAGCGGGACGGTCAGCCATTGCTGCCAACTGACCTGTTGCACGGTACTCCAGAAAGCGCCGATGGCCAGCACGCCGAACAGCAGCACAAAAGCACCGTGCAGCCACGGGTTATACAGCGGATGAATGGCCGCCCGGTAACGGCTGCGGAATGCCTCGGTGGTTTGCCTCACTGCGCTCACCTGCGGGTATTGTTGTTATACCGGGCAGATTAGCCGATCCATGGCCGCGTGCCGGGCCAACCTTGAGGCCACATGCGCCATGCACTGGAGTGAAGCCGCCGTCTCAGCTCAACGGGTTCCAGCGCTGCGACCAGTCGTCATCGGTGCGAATCACTTCGCGCAGCAGATCGAACGCGTGTTGCAGGGTCGTCGAGTCGCGATCGCGGGAGTACACGAGATAGGTCGGATAGCCGAACTCCGGCGCCTTGGTCACGATCTCCAGCGCACCGTTTTCCAGATAAGTGCGCACCACACGGGTACGAAAGTAGCCGCTGCCGCCGTGTTCGAGGATGTATTGCAGGGCCAGCGGGCCGAGGTTGAAACTCAGCGCAGCCTTGGCTTTTTCTGGCAGGGCGGCATCGTGCTGACGGCGGAAATCCGGGCCCCAATCGATGTAGACATAGGGATCGGGCCGCTCGGGTGCGCGCACCAGAATCAGTTTTTCCTCCAGCACCTGCTCGACCTGCAGGCCCGGCCAGTACTCCGGCTGATAGACCAGCGCGGCATCGAGCACGCCCAGCTCCAGTTGGCGCAGCAGGTTTTCGCCGTCGCGGATTTCCATGCGCAGGGCATGGCTGGGAATGTGCTCGCGCAGTTCGGCGGCCCAACTGAGCATCAGCGGATTGCACAGGCTGACCTCGCCGCCGATGTGCAGCACGTTGTGATAGCCCTCCGGCAGCGGCAGATCGCGGCGCGCAGCCTCCCAGGTCTGCACCAGTTGATTGGCGTAGACCACGAAGGCTTCGCCGTTGGGCGTCAGCCTGGCCCCGGCGCGGTTACGCACGAACAGCGTGCTGCCCAACTGGCTTTCAAGTTTCTGCACCCGGGCGGTGATCGCCGTTTGCGTGACGAACAGCTTCTGCGCCGCCGCGGCGAGGCTGCCGTGACGAACGATTTCCAGAAAAGTGCGGGCGAGATCGATGTCCATGGGCGGGCCGGTGTTGGAGAGTGGGCGCATTGTAAGTGCCCACGGCAGCCCCGTCATCGTTCAATCCCCGAGCAGACTCACGCCTGCACGGGATACTCGGTCACTTCCACTTCACCCGGCTGCGCCCATGCTTCGACCAACCGCGCCGGTGTGCCGCAAGCTTTGCGCTTGTACACGAAGTGGCGGCACTTTTCGGCGAACCCGTGGCGGTTCAAGCACATGTCCTGCTGCATCTGCCGCAACTCGGCCTCGCGGCATTGGCGGATAAGCGCGTGATCAACCTGCGACTTGCGCTCACGCACCGCCGCGTACGTCGGGTCGCTCAGCACGCTGTTGGCCCGCTGCAGCAACCACAGTGCAAATTCGTCCGGGCAGCGCGGGCCGATTTCCTGAACCATGCCCAATTGCCAGGCCTCGCTGGCGCTCAC
The DNA here is from genome assembly GCF_014270125.1 of Pseudomonas sp. SWRI99. Classification (NCBI taxonomy): domain Bacteria; kingdom Pseudomonadati; phylum Pseudomonadota; class Gammaproteobacteria; order Pseudomonadales; family Pseudomonadaceae; genus Pseudomonas; species Pseudomonas sp. SWRI99. Next base: position 152,553 of record NZ_JABWQR010000010.1, read on the forward strand.
CGGCAGACAGGCCTGGGTCAACTGCTCGGCCATCGCTGGGCCGACCGCACGGGGCAGGCTGTAGGTCCAGAATTCCGAGCCGTACAGACCCATGCTCTTGTAGTGCGGGTTAAGCACGATCCCGGCGCGGGCAAACACGATGTCGGCGGCCAGCGCAAGCATCACGCCACCGGCGCCGGCATTGCCCGTCACGCCGCTGACCACCAGTTGCCGGGCGCTGAGCAGCTCCTCGCAGACATCGTCGATGGCCTGAATGTTCGCCCAGGCTTCAGCGCCCGGATCCTGTGCGGCCTGAATCACATTCAGGTGCACGCCGTTGGAAAAACTGCCACGGCCACCCTTGATCAGCAGCACTTGGGTGTCGCGGGCCTTGGCCCAACGCAGCGCCGCGACCATGCGCTGGCACTGCTCGGTGCTCATGGCGCCGTTATAAAACTCGAACGTCAGCTCGCCGACGTGTCCGCACTCGCGATACCGCAGCGGTTGATAGGCTTCGGTGCTGAACGCCTGAGTGGCAAACGCCGCGTCCAGCACCGGGACATCCGCCAACTGCCCGGCCAGCACATGCCGCGCCGGTTGCTTGAAGGTTTCTTCGCCGGGTTGCGGTTTGCGCCGCAGCGAGCCGATCCACAGGCTCTGATCGCCGGTCGCCACCAGCACCGCATCGTCACGCACTGCGAGCAGTTCGCCCGGCACGCCGCTGCGCGCGTCAAGGTGCGCATCAAACAGGTAATACTGACCGCCCGCCAGGCTGGCCAGCACGCCGGGCTGTCCGTCCGCCGCGTCGATGCAGCGTTTGATAAAACGCGCGCAATCGTGCCAGCTGAAGCTGCGATCGGCCTGTTTCATGTTCGCCTGCAAACGACCGCGAACGTTCGGATCGGCATAGTCCAGTTCAACCGGCACATAGCCTTCGACGAATTTTTCTACCACTTCGCGAATGCACACCATCGCCGCGTCGCTGACCCGACCGTTGTACAGCTCGGATTTGCGCAGGCCCGCCGGCAGATTGAATTCACAGGTGGCCCACACCGGGCCGGCATCCATCTCTTCCACGGCTTGCAGAGCGGTAACGCCCCAGCGCGACAACTCGTGGGTAATCGCCCAGTCCAGCGCGCTGGCGCCACGGTCGCCGACGATGCCCGGGTGAATGATCACCACCGGCCGCTGGCGGTTACGCCACAGCGCTTGCGGCACGCGGTCCTTGAGAAACGGGCAAATCACCAGATCGGCGCCGCTGTGTTCGATCTGTTCGCATACAGCGTCTTCGTCGGTAAACACCACGACGCTGGGGGAGTGCCCGGCCTGACGCAGCTCCAGCCAGGCACGCTGGGTCAAGCCGTTGAACGCGGAGGACAGCAGAATGATATTGAGTGCTCGCATGAGGTTTCTTCCTTGAACGGAATCGGCCGCAGGCTCCCGGTGAGCCGTCCTTGGCCTTAGATGAGCGGGGAGAATAATCAGTGATTGCATGGCCACAGGTGACCGGGGTCAACGTTGTGTCAGACGAAGGCTTCAGTTCAGTCGCTGAATTTCCGTTTAAGTCCTACGCAAGCGTGACCGTTTCGATCAGATGAAGGGATATTTCTGACGACTCTTTCAGGTTGGTTGTCGGACGCTGGATCTATAGCATCAGCTCCAGACATTGAAGTCAGCGAGCGCACTGATCGCTCGGAGCCCGGACAAAGGATGGAATATGCGAATCCCACTGATTGAAAGCCATACCCCTGCTTACTCCCCACGCCATTACTGGCGCGACGATCGCGCCAGATGCCCCTCGGAGGCCGTCGCCATGCCCACCGCCAAAGTGCCCCGGCTAACGGGATTGAAGAGGCTCGAAGGCAAGCCTCTGGAGTTGTTACTGCGCGGGCAGGACACAGGCGACGACCCGATGCTCATTCTCCGTTGCACCAGCGAAGGGTTTGAACTGCTCGATGTCGTCAACATGCTCGCCACCTGCGAGCTCTATCAGCAAGGCGATCTGGTCAAGCGTATCACCGGCAAGCCTGTCAGAACGGTGCGGCGCCTGCTCAAGGAAGCCATACCGGTGCGTCTGGACACGCAGCAAAGCATCATCGCCTACCAATACGCCTCGGCTCTGGAGCTGGCCACTGAGGTGTTCGGGCGTCAGGCGAAGGCGGAGTCCTGGCTACAACAACGCTCTACCTACTTCTATGATCACGTGCCGCTCGATCTGGTTGGACATGCATTGGGATTCAGGATGGTGGAGGAGTATCTGAACCAGATCAAATACGGGGTTTATCAATGAATCCCTTGCCATGGGATGATCGTTGGTACGCCTGGCGACTGGATCGCGAGGTGTACAGCGATACCTGGAGCAGCGGCCTGGGCTCGAAACGGGACGGCGGCCGATGGAATACACCCGGACGCAGAGTCGTTTACGCGTCAGTCGATCCCTCCACGGCCATTTTGGAGGTAGCCGCCCATGGCAGTTTCGATGCGCTCGATCAGGAACCCTATGTGTTGACCTGTTTTGAAATCATCCATGAAGCCAGCGTCAGAATTGTCCAACCGGAAGACGTGCCCAATCCGCATTGGCTCAACCCGATAAGAGCGTCACCCAACCAGCGAAAGTTTGCCGACGCGCTGTTGGCTGAGCACCCATTCATACTGGTGCCCTCGGTGGCAACCAGACACTCCTGGAATCTGCTGGTGAGTTGCGACCTGGCGGAAGGTCAGTTCCGAATGGTTTCGCAAGAACGATTTGGGCTGGACACGCGGTTATTGCAAGAGGTCTGAGCGTGCTTGAGCAAGCGGAGGGCGAAGCCGACTCTTCACTTTTTCGGCTGCTTAAATGACAAATCCCGCCAGACGACGGGATTTGTTTGACCGAACGGCTTCTTACGAAGGGAACAGCTCGGACAGTTTCATCGACAGCATCATATCGCCTTCAACGCGCAGTTTGCCGCCCATGAATGCCTGCATGCCGTCGGTTTCGCCGCTGACGATGTCTTTCAAGGTCTGGCTATCCAGCACCAGCGTGCAGTTGGCGTCCGGGTTTTCGCCTTCCTGGATGTCGCAAGTGCCATCCTTGACGATCAGCGCGTACTGCTTGTCTTCGTCGGTGATGTTGAAACCGAAGACCAGATCCAGACCGGCAGCGGCGGCTGGGTTGAACTTGGCTTGCATTGCTTTTACGGCATCAGCTACGGAGGTCATGGTTCGATCCTTTCTTGGTAATAGGAGCTGGGTGAATACAGCTAGGGTCACAGTAAGCCGGACTCAGCGGAAAGTGATGAGTTCCGGAGCCTTCAGCAGTTGCAGGTGTGCGTGACTGTTGAAGGAAGCCAGAGCCACCTCGCGACCACGAAATTTCAGTTGGTTGAGCGAGGTGTTGACGATCTGCCAGTTCAGTTCAAAGGCCTGTCGGGCAGGCATTTGGGTAATGAGGTGGAGCAGGGCGGTGATGGTGCCGCCAGAGGTGAATACCGCGATGGTCTGGTTTTTTTGCGCCAGATCGAGGATGCGGTGCAGTCCGGCCTGAACCCGCTCGACGAACCCCAGCCAGCTCTCCAGGCCGGGCGTGTCGTAGGTGCCAGCCAGCCAGCGTTCGACGATCAAGGCGAAGATGCGTTGGAACTCGGCACGGTTCTGGGCGGCGTTGCGCAGGATGTCGAGGGCTTCGGGCTCATCCGGCAGCATGGCCGGGAGCAGGGCGCGAATCACCGCGTCGGCATCGAATTCGTTGAACGCGGAGTCGGTTTCCAGGACCGGCACCGGCAGGCCTTTGGCGCTGAACTGATCCAAGGCGCTGGTGGCGGTGTGTTGCTGACGGCGCAGGTCGCCGGCGAGGCAGCGATCGAAGCGGATCCCCAGCTCGGCAAGGTGCTGGCCGAGGATTTCTGCCTGCCGTACGCCGGTCGCCGACAGGACGTCATAATCGTCTGCACCGAAGGAGGCCTGGCCATGTCGAATCAAGTAAATGCTGCCCACGTCCGCGTCATCCCGGTACGTTGAAGGTTTGGCGAGGTTATGAGGATGGCGGTGAGCTGTCAATGAAAAAACATACGCTTGTTTGAAATGCCCGTTACAGGCCTGTTGCCAGAGGTTTCACGGCTGGCCGACCGGTCAGCGCATGGGTATGCTTGGACCATCCCGCGTGTGTTTCACTTTCACGCATTGTTTTGAGGAGTCTCTGTGGATTTTTTCACCGAATACGCCAGTTTCCTGGCCAAGACCGTCACCCTGGTGATTGCCATCCTGGTGGTGCTTGCCAGTTTTGCCGCGTTGCGCAGCAAGGGCCGGCGCAAGTCGGCGGGGCAGTTGCAGGTCAGCAAGCTCAACGATTTCTACAAAGGCTTGCGCGAGCGCCTGGAGCAGACGTTGCTCGACAAGGACCAGCTCAAGGCCTTGCGCAAGGGCGAAGCGAAAACCGAGAAAAGCGAGAAGAAGCAGAAGAACAAACCTCAAACCCGGCCACGGGTCTTTGTGCTCGACTTCGATGGCGACATCAAAGCCTCGGCCACTGAAAGCCTGCGCCACGAAATCACTGCATTGCTGACCCTGGCGACGCCGAAAGACGAAGTGGTCCTGCGCCTGGAAAGCGGCGGCGGAATGGTGCACAGCTATGGCCTGGCCTCCTCGCAACTGGCGCGGATCCGCGAGGCCGGTGTGCCGCTGACCGTGTGCATCGACAAGGTCGCGGCCAGCGGCGGCTACATGATGGCGTGCATCGGCGAGAGGATCATCAGCGCGCCGTTCGCCATCCTCGGTTCCATCGGCGTGGTTGCCCAGTTGCCCAACGTCAACCGCCTGCTGAAAAAGCACGATATCGATTTCGAAGTGCTGACCGCCGGCGAATACAAACGCACCCTGACCGTGTTTGGCGAAAACACCGAAAAAGGCCGGGAGAAGTTTCAGGAAGACCTGGACATCACCCATCAGTTGTTCAAGAACTTCGTTGCCCGTTACCGTCCGCAACTGGCGATCGACGAAGTCGCCACGGGCGAAGTCTGGCTAGGCATTGCGGCGCTCGACAAGCAATTGGTGGACGAACTCAAGACCAGCGATGAATATCTGGCCGACCGGGCGAAGAAAGCCGAGGTTTACCATCTGCATTACGCCGAGCGCAAAAGCCTGCAAGAACGTATCGGCATGGCTGCCAGCGGTTCGGTCGACCGCGTACTGCTGAACTGGTGGAGTCGCCTGACTCAACAACGCTTCTGGTAAATCTCCAGGCATAAAAAAAACGCCGGTCACATGACCGGCGTTTTTATGTCCGCAGCTTTAGCCGAAGGCCTAGCGGCGGCGGAACAGCGGCAACGGCTCGTCAGTGGCGGCCTGATAAGTCACCGAAAAGTCCTTGAGGCCTTCGAGGGCTTCGTAAGGGTCTTTGTCGGGACGCACGGCAAACGCATCGAAACCGCAGCGGCGCATGTAGAACAACTGATCACGCAGCACATCGCCGATTGCCCGCAGCTCGCCTTTGAACCCGTAACGATCACGCAGCAGACGCGCGTTGGAGTAGTTGCGACCGTCGGTGAACGCCGGGAAGTTCAGAGCGATGACTTGAAAGCAATTGACGTCTTCACCGATTTCCTCGGCTTCCTCGTCCGCATCCAGCCACACGCCCAGACCGCCATCGCGGGCTTTCAGGGCGTGGCCATGATCGCGCCACAGCGACAGCGGCACGATCAGGTCGTCGCAGTTGGAAATGCCGTCGAAGGTCGCGTCCTTTGGCAGCAGGTGCCAGGTTTCGTCGACGACTTCGTTGTTTTTAATGATTCGCTGCATAGACGCGTTCCTTGAAGAGGTCGATGCCAATACGCTGATAGGTGTCAATGAAGCGCTCGTCTTCGGTACGTTGTTCGACGTACACGTCAATCAGCTTCGAAATGACATCCGGCATGGCTTCCTGAGCGAAGGACGGACCGAGGATCTTGCCCAGGCTGGCATCGCGGCTGGCGCTGCCACCGAGGGACACCTGATAGAACTCCTCACCTTTCTTGTCCACCCCGAGGATGCCGATGTGGCCGACGTGGTGGTGGCCGCAGGCGTTCATGCAGCCAGAAATGTTCAGGTCCAGCTCGCCGATGTCGAACAAGTAGTCCAGATCGTCGAAGCGGCGCTGGATCGATTCGGCAATCGGGATCGACTTGGCGTTGGCCAGCGAGCAGAAGTCACCGCCCGGGCAGCAGATGATGTCGGTCAGCAGGCCGATGTTCGGGGTCGCGAAACCTTGCTCGCGCAGCTCGCCCCACAGGGTGAACAACTGGCTCTGCTCGACGTCGGCCAGAATGATGTTCTGCTCGTGGGAGGTGCGCAGTTGCCCGAAGCTGTAGCGGTCGGCCAGATCGGCGACGGCATCAAGCTGTTTGTCGGTGATGTCGCCCGGCGCAACGCCGGTCGGTTTCAGCGACAGGGTCACGGCGACATAGCCCGGCTTCTTGTGCGCCAGGGTGTTGCGCGTACGCCAGCGGGCGAAGCCCGGGTGTTCTTTGTCGAGCTCGGCCAGTTGCGCGGTCTGGTTGTCGAGGACCTTATAGTCGGGATCGACGAAGTGCTTGGCGACACGCTGCAGTTCGGCTTCGGTCAGCGTGGTTTGGCCACCGCGCAGGTGCTCCATTTCCGCTTCGACTTTCTGTGCGAACACTTCTGGCGTGAGGGCTTTGACGAGGATCTTGATCCGCGCCTTGTATTTGTTGTCACGACGGCCGTAGCGGTTGTAGACCCGCAGGATGGCGTCGAGGTAGCTCAACAGGTCCTGCCACGGCAGAAACTCGTTGATGAACGCGCCCACGACCGGCGTACGACCCAGACCACCGCCGACCAGCACGCGGAAACCCAACTCGCCAGCGGCGTTATAGACCGGTTCCAGACCGATGTCGTGGACTTCGATGGCGGCGCGGTCAGCGGTCGAGCCGTTGACGGCGATCTTGAATTTACGCGGCAGGTAGGCGAATTCCGGGTGGAACGTCGTCCACTGGCGGACGATCTCGCACCATGGGCGCGGATCGATCACTTCGTCGGCGGCGACACCGGCGAACTGGTCGGTGGTGACGTTTCGCAGGCAGTTGCCGCTGGTCTGGATCGCGTGCATCTGCACGGTCGCCAGCTCAGCCAGAATATCCGGGATGTCTTCCACCGCCGGCCAGTTGAACTGCACGTTCTGCCGCGTACTGATGTGGGCGTAGCCCTTGTCGTAGTCGCGGGCAATCTTGGCCATCATGCGCACCTGACGCGAGGTCAGTTGGCCGTAAGGCACGGCCACGCGCAGCATCGGCGCAAAGCGCTGGATGTACAGGCCATTTTGCAGGCGCAGGGGGCGGAATTCTTCTTCGCTCAGTTCACCTGCCAGATAGCGTCGGGTCTGATCACGGAACTGCTTGACGCGGTCCTCGATGATCCGCTGATCGTACTCGTCGTATACGTACATATAAGTCCTGTTCTCAGGCTTGGGCTACTCGGAAAACGCTGCGTTTTCGCTTGCTGGAGTCCGATTGTGCCTCTGCAATTCTGCGCGCACGGCCGCGCACTCCCTGACGGAGCCGGGGCAATATACCCGTTTGCAGTTATGCGCAAAAGTGATGTTTGAGTATATGTAAAGAACCAAATCGCCTAACCAGAAAGGTTATTCGCTAATCCACATTTGTCGTGCGGACAATCATCGTCTTAACTGTGGACGAGTCTTTGTGCAATCACCGATAAAACCGATAAGAGGCGATGCAATGAGCAACCCGACCAAAGCAAGGAAAAGTGATAGCAGCGTTGATGCATGGGCCATTTTGTTCCTGATCATTCTGGTGGTGGGAACCGCGGTGTTCTGGGTCAGCCATCAATAAACGACCCATCCGGGTCTGCGCGCGACGATTGTCGGACAAAAACGGAATCAGGCGTCAATAGCCCTTGGTTCGATGGCTATAATGCGCGGCCATTTTTTCCGGGGCCCGGATGCTTCATGTTCAAGTTTCTCCACATCTGCCTGCTGCTGTCGGGCGTGCTGCTGCACACCTGCGCGCGGGCCGAATCGGTGCTGTTTCTCAATCCGGGTTCGACCACGGAAGCTTTCTGGCTCAGCTATTCGCAATTCATGCAGGCCGCTGCCCGGGACCTGGGGATCGATCTGCAGATTCTCTATGCCCAGCGCCAGCCCGAACTGACCGTGGCGCAGGCGCGCATCGCGTTGCAGGGGCCGCAGCGTCCCGACTACCTGGTGTTCGTCAACGAACAATACGTCGCTCCGCAGATTCTGCGCCTGGCGCATGACAGCGGCGTCAAGCTGTTCATGGTCAATGCCGCGCTCACGGCGGATCAGCAAGCCCTGTCGGGCGAACACCCGGACCGGATCGGCAGCCTGGTGCCGAACGACGAGGAGGGCGGTTACCTGATGATGAAGGAGTTGATCCGCCGACATCCGCCCGTGGCGCGCGGCGAACAAATCGAGCTGCTGGCGTTCTCCGGGCTGAAAATCACTCCATCGGCGCAACTGCGCGAACGCGGCATGCAGCGCGCGTTGGCCGAACACCCGCAGGTGCGCCTGCGGCAATTGGTCAACAGCGGCTGGAATCGCCAGCGCGCTTATGAACAGGCAAAACTGTTGCTGGGCCGTTATCCGAACGTTTCGCTGGTCTGGTCGGCCAATGACGAAATGGCCTTCGGCGCCATGCAGGCTTTTGCCGAACAGGGCAAAGTCGCCGGCAAAGATGTGTTGTTCAGTGCGGTAAACACCTCACCGGCGGCGTTGCAGGCGTTGATCGACGGGCGCGTCAGCGCGCTGGTCGGCGGCCATTTCACCTTGGGCGGCTGGGCACTGGTTGCGATACACGACCATGATCAAGGCGTCGACCTCAACCAGTACGGCGGGCGCGATCGACAGGTTCCTCTGTTGCAACTGATCGACAAGGCGCACGCGCAGCAGATGCTGGCACAGGGCGCAACGCCCGATTACGGCGTGCGTTTCCACACACTGTCGGCCAAGGGGCGCCCGCCGGCGTACCGCTATCCGTTTTCGCTGCAAACGCTGATGCGCTGAACCCGGTCAGACCCCGGCGAAATGCAGCACCAGCTTGACCACCGCAAACAGCACCAGGGCAAACACCGCGGTGAACAGAATACCCAGCAGCACAAAATGGCTGGGTTTGCCATGGGTAAAGTCCCGCGCCCGATTCTTGCCGCTCTGCACCCCGAATGCCGCCGCCATGACGCTGTGCAGCATCTGCCAGAAGGTCGGCGGTTTGTTATCGACTGGATCGTCCATATATCCCTCTTCGAAAGTCGTGCACGACAAGCATAGTCAAGCCGCCGGCAAATGCCTGCCCCGGCTGACAAGGGCATATCGTTACAACTTCGCCTCGGGCCTATAACTATGTATCGCTGCGCAGGACCAGCGCGATGGTGTGCTGTAGCTCCATTTACAGGAGCGATGTATGTCCCTCAATTCCGTCACCCCGACCGACCCACCGCTCACGGCAATCCCTCACGCCACCGACAGTCTTCACGCGCCATACCTTGAAGCGGCGGTACCAGAATGGCTCATCAATGCTTCTGCGCAGCGAAAACAGGCGCTCCGGCAGGCCGGGACCAGTCTGCCGCAGTGGTACACGCGAGCCTCACCGCAACAACGCAAGGCAGTGGATGCTGCTTTCAAGGAGAGTATGGCGGCGCAGGTGCGACTGGACAAAACCCTGTCTGGATTAAAGGACATCGACGCGTTCGCCCGGCCAATACTGACCAGAGCGCTGAAGAAGCACCACAACGTTCACGCTGATGTCGACACCACGCTGCTATGCCTCGTGCGCCCGTTAACCTTGGGTATCTTCAATATTGAAATAGATTCGTTCGACGTCCTGAAACTGCCGCTGCTGCAGGCGGCGCTGCACAATTTCGAGGCTCGTGAATGCGTGCCCGGCGCCTATCACAGGTCTTCCGGCTTTATCCGCGAAACAGCCACGCCCGGTGTTTACAAGCCGGTGAAAAAGAACCTGAAAGCTCACGATTTTATGCGGCTATGTCGCAAACTGAATATCGGCGGCAAGTACCAGACCTATCTCAACCGATTTTTCTACCCCACGGATCCCGCAGCGCAAACGTCCCTGCGCGAGCATTTCATTACCGCGCAAAAAACCGCGCTACGGGCAGCGGCCGAACGAGCATTACTGGAGAACGATATAGGGCCGCAAGATCACGCGATGATTCTTTCGGTCGCCAACGGCGAAGTAAACCCTCGGGTGGGCGGTAAACAGGTCTGGTTTCACGACTTGGGCCTGATGCACGAAAGGCTGGTGGGCTGTGTGCTTTTCACGGTCTGTGAAAAAAACCAGCCGATCGACGCCTTGATTCTTTATGTGCCCAATGACCCCGAACATCCGCTGAAACGCTATACCGGCACGCAAATGAGCGACACGCTCAAGCGCCTGCTGAGCGCGCGCGACCCAAGTCAGCCGCAGAGCGCCAATCCGACGCCGTATCAGCGTTTTTTCAGCCAGTTCATGCCTTATGAAAAGCAGCCTTACTATTTCAGCCAGTTCGTTCGGCCGCGTGACGACGCTCCGTCCGGGTTGCTGACTACGCCATGGCTGAAGCTCGTCGAAATCACCAACCCTTTCGGTCCTTTGTTCAAGATTGATGAACGGCCACCTGAGCGTACGGAATACGAGCCCGAGCCGGAACCTTACACCGCTGTCTCGCTCCTGCCACGTGAAGACAAGAGCCTATGGGATGAAAACACCGACCTGTGGGCTTATCTCTATGATCAGCATCGAAATAAGGTGCTGGCCGACGCCCGCAGTCATGCAGTTCCCACCCGCGATGTCGATATCAAGGTCCGCGATGCCAAGCTTGCAGCGCTGCTGGAGATTGGCATGCTGGGGCTGAATGTCTTGGCTGCCTTTGTCCCGGGGCTGGGGGAAGTCATGATGGGGATCATGGCCGCGCAATTGTTGTCCGAAACCGTTGAGAGCGTGGTGGAGTGGAGCGATGGTGACAAGCACGCCGCCAAGGCGCATCTGGTGGATGTCGCCGAAAACCTCGCGCTGATAGCACTGATGGCCGGTGCAGGGGCCGGTTTTAAAAAACTCACCGCTGTCGCGCCCGAACCGGTGATCGAAGGGTTAAGTCCGGTAACCTTGCCCAACGGCGAAACGCGTCTGTGGAAACCCGACCTGAGTGGCTATGAGTGCGATGTCTCGCTCGGCGGTGAGATCAGGCCAAATGAGCAGGGACAATACAAGGTTGGTGACAAAACTTACCTGCGCCAGGGCGGCCATTTTTACCAGCAGATCGTTGATGAATCGACGGGGCAGTGGCGGATCAGGCACCCCATCGAACCCAACGCTTACCAGCCTGTGATCGAGCATAATGGCCGCGGCGCCTGGCGCCAGAGCCTGGAGCACCCGATGACCTGGGACCGCCTGACACTGCTGCGGCGCATGGGGCATGTCACTGATGGTGTTCCCGCAAGCAAGCTGTTGATGCTGGCCGACATCAGCGGGGTCAGCGAAAGCACCCTGCGCAAGATGCACCTGGACCACGCGCCGCCGCCTCCCGAGTTGCTTGATGCTTTGCGTCTGTTCAAGGCGGAGGCCGGGGCCCGCCAAATGATCGAGCAATTACGTGGCGCCGCACCGATTGACCATCATTATCAGTATGGCTTGCCGTTGGTCACCGAGATGCCACGCTGGCCGACCGGGCGGGCGCTGGAGGTTTTTGAAGGCACGCAGCCGTCGGGACCTTTCATCCGATACGGCGAGCAGAAGCGACTGCCCCCACACCTCGCCAAGCCTGCAATCCGGCTCAGTCGGGAGCAAGTGCTAAACGGTGAAATGCCCGCGCGAATTCTCGAGTCGTTGGAGGAAAGCGAAATTCGCCAACTGCTCGGCGATGTTGTTTCACCGAGGGGCACCGCCAGGGCAGAGGCCTTCCGCCAGCAACTCGCTGATTTTGCCTACTCGCGACAATCAGCTGTTTTCGACAGCCTTTACAAGGGCACGGAAGCGGTGAGTGCCCGCGCCCGTGCGGTTCAGCGTGAGTGCCCGGGCCTCAGCGATGTGGCTGCGCAGGAGGTACTCGAACACGCCTCGTCGGCAGAACTGGCTCGTCTGGATGCGACGGGGCGAACGCCCTTGAACATACTTGAAGAGGCTCGCTGGCACGCGCGTCAGGGGCGCCGGATGCGCGCATTTGCCGGATTGCGCAGCGATCATCTGGCCTCGGCGGACAGCCGGCGCCTGGCCTTGCATGCACTGGAGCGCTTGCCGGGCTGGCCACCGACGTTGCGTCTGGAGGTGCGCGAAGGCAGTCCGAATGGTGCGTTGCTTGACCACATCGGGCAACCCAACGCGCCGATCAAACGCTATCTGGTGAAAAACGGGCCTGTCTTTCAGGCCTTCGATGACGGCGGGCAAGCACTCGGCAGCGTCCCCGGCGAGGGCGACAACTTCTACAGCGCGATCATGCACGCGCTGCCCGATGATGCACGTACCGCCCTCGGCGTGCCCGAGGTCAGTGCCAGCCATGTACTGCAACGGAACATCATCGACGCTGCGCAGATTTATCGGCGTGACGCCGCGTCGCTGCTGGCACCGCGGGCCAAATGGTTCAAGCCGCCGGTGCGGCTGAACGCGAAACTCACCGGCTACTACGCGAGTGGCCGCGGTCCAGGTCTGAATCCTCATCTGGGCAGGCGCGTATTGGCACTTTATCCGGGACCTGGACAAGCACAGGCGTTCCTTATCGAACAAGCTGGTCTCAGCGAAAGGGACGTTCTCGCCGTGCTGGCTGAACGCCGCAGTGAGTGGAATGCGCTTAATCACACGCTTGAACACTGGCAGGCTGAGCCGATGGGGCAGCGGGCGGAACAGCAGCGCGTGCAGTTTTCCCGGCAAATCAGGGCTGCCTGGCGCAATGCTCCGTTGGCCGCACAGGCCGCACAAAGTGCACAAGCCGCCGAAGCGACACGCCTGTCGCTGGTGTGTGATACGCCGCTGCCGCGGCTGACCCAGTCCCTTGCCCATGTGCGTGAGCTCTCGGTGCGCGGCACCGGCATGACAGACGCCAATGCCGATGGGTTTCTAACGCAGTTTCCCGGCGTCACGGATCTATCGATTGGCGATCTTGAGCACGGCGCAGGCCAGCCGATCGTTAACCACGCGCCGCTCACCACCTTGCCCGAAGCAGTCACCCGCTTATCCGGGCTTACCCGTCTGCGCTTCACCAGCCACGCGCCCTCGCTGTCTGCGGATTTTGCACCCAGACTGCGCGCACTCACGACGCTGGAAGAACTGCACATCGATTATTCAGGCTTGGATTCAACCCGCTTGCAGTCACTGGACCTGACGCCACTGACCGGGTTGCGACGGTTGCGAATAGACGCCCCCAATGCCTTATGGCAATGGCCTGGTTACGTTGAGCAACTTGAGCAACTTAAATGGCTGGACCTCTCGCGCACCGCAATCAGTTCAATACCGGAGTCGATGTACAGTGGGCATGAGCGGCTTTGGTCCGGGCTGTCGCTGGACTGGTCACACATCTCCCCGGCAGCATTCATGCGCGCGTACGAGTATGTGAGCAGCTACTCCGGTCCCTTGGGGCATCTGGTCGATGTGGACCAGATGGTCAGCCAGTATTGCCTTGCAGAACTCGACGCCATGGCCCTTGAGCCGGAGTCGGTGGCGGCCTTGCCCGAAGCACTCAGTGCCGCTTGGCCATCTGCGCAAGAGCGACTCGCGGCGATCAGACAGATCAGAGCGGAGCATGAGGAGATTTTTGAGCTGTTTTACCCACCCGTCCAGGCAGATGGCTGGCGCACCACAACGCCGCGGGTGCCAGCGGTCAGAGGCGGCAACGCCGAAATGTTACGTGCCCTTAACAACAGCTGGCTGGGCGCGGTTCGTCAACGTTATGGCCTGACCGCCGATGTTGCTACGTTTGAGTGGCCTGAGAGGGGAATCAATCTCTCATTGGGCGCAGGTGTCGAACCCATCAGGGCGCTGGCGTCGCTGCCAGCCGGCAGTTTTCCCCACGTGCGCACGTTGCGCCTGGGGGGGCTGGACGTGCCTGCGGCCCAGGCGCGCCGTTTTATCCGTGCGTTCAGCGCTACTGAAACCCTTGAAATCAGCGGCAACGGTTTTACTGAGTTGCCGTTTGCCAGCGATGAACTGCCTGAGCTGACGCGACTGGATGCCTCGCGCAATCGCCTCGGCCCGGAAGTGCAAGCGCAAATCGACCGATTGCAGCACATCAGATACCTGAATCTGAGCAATAACCGTCTGCACACGCTGGACGTCAGTGGCTTGCCCGAACTGCAAGCGCTGAGCCTGAGGGCAACGTCGTTGCACGCCTGGCCCACAGGCGCCGAAAACCTGCCGCGGTTGGCCTGGCTCGACCTGCGCGACAACCAGATTGCCGAGTTACCGCAGCACGTACTGAGTGACCCGGATCTTCTGCTCAGGAGCCATTTCAGCGGTAACCCTTTCAACGCAGCGGGTCAGGCAGCCTTCGCAGCGGCGATGCAGCGCATCGAGCAGGCACAGGGGCTGCGCCGTGGCACGTTGGCGCGTTTCGCCGCAGAACCGTTGCCGGCGCAATTTCCGCCGGGGGAAACAGGCGCCTCCCTGGCTGAACGGCTGTTGCCGCTTCCCGAACCAGGCCCCATCGCTGTGGACGAGGCTGGATTTGTCACGCGCTTGAAGCGTCTGGACCCGCTCGTGACGCAAGCGCTGGCTGAGCGCAATGTGCGAGAGTGGCGAGCGGCGGGGATGAGCATTGAACAAATCGATGTGCACATCAGCGAGTGGCAGCACAATTTCGAGGCGCTGACACGCCAGTTGAACGACTGGCTGTATACCCGTGAGAGGGGCATCGGCACACGCCGCGTCACGGCGCAAGGTCGGCAGATTGCAGCGCAGCGCATCAGGGAAGCCTGGCTCACCGGGCTGACGATCCCTCCCGGCAGGTCCTATGTGGAGCTGCAGCTGGAAAATTTGCCAATCGGCGATCTGCCGGTGCTGGTAACGCCGCTACCCAGAGTCGTGACGCTGAATCTGAGGGGCGTGGGAATGACCGGGCAGGGCGCTAACGGGTTTCTCGCTGCATTCGCCAACCTTGAAGTGCTGAACCTCAGCGACAATGAGCTGGCGCTGATACCTGATGCGGTGCTGCAGATGGATCAGTTGGTCGCGCTGCACATGCAGCGCTGCAACCTTGCCAGCGCGACGCGTCTTCATCCTCTGCTGAGCAACCGGCTGCAAAGACTTTATCTGGGCAATAACCAGTTAACCGCGTTCACCGCGCCTGACTTGGGCGTCCTTGATACCCTTGATTTAAGCGATAACCGCTTGGGCGAGTGGCCTGCGGCAGTCTTGCAAGCTCCGCGCTTGCACACGTTGATTCTGAGTGGCAATCGCATCGCGGAAATTCCGCCGAATCTCTTTCGTGGCCAATACCCGAACCTGGTTGTCGGTACTGACCTGTCCGGGAACCCCAACCTGTCACTGACCGCACTGCAGCGCCTTCGGCACCACACCCGAATGAATCAGTCGAACTATGCGCTGGGCGTTTCTCGCACCGAAATTGACGCGATGGTCGATGAGCGCATCTATGGCAGCGGCGAGAGTTCTCCAGAACCCGACAACGTTGACATTGGCGCAATCGTCTTGCCTGCCGAAGACGTTTTGTCACCCGTCTACGATGTCTCGCCCAGGGCACTTGAGCCATGGCTGGCTGACACACCTGCCCACTTGATTGCGACGCGCCGCGCGATTTGGACGCAGTTGGCGCAAGAGCCGGGCCATGAGCGTTTTTTTCAGTTGATCCGGTTCCTGCGGTTAACCGAGGAGTTCCGGCAGATACCGGCCGACCTCACACATCGACTATGGGATGTCATGCAAGCGGCGAGTGAAAACACCGAGCTGCGAGAGCTGCTGTTCCAGGGGGCCGAGACCCATGGCACCTGCATCGACGGGCGGATACTCGCGTTCAGTGAAATGGAAGTGCGGGTGTCTGTCTATCGCGTCTTGCTCGACATTCCGCTGAACCAACCCGTGCGCCGAGGGCAGGCGCTGTTAAGGACCTCGCGGCAGTTGTTTCGCCTGGAAAGGGTTGAGGCACTGGCCGAGGCGCAAGCCGCGAAGCCGGGCAGTGATCCTGCGGAAGTGCGCCTGAGTTATCGCATCGGGATGACCCGCGGCTGGGACGACGGCATCGAGTTGCCGGGACAACCCTCGCATATGTCTTTCGACCGTCCGATCAGTGGCGAGCTTCAGGCGACAACCCGGGCTTCGATCATGGCAGCGGAGCAAACCGATGCACTGTTGGAGAGCATGCTGTCGCGCGATTACTGGCTCACCTATTTGCAAGAAAACTATCAGCCGGAAATGGACGCAATCGATGCCGCCGTCGCTGAGCAGGGCTATCAGCTCTTGAGCGAGACACAGGATCGGCTGGAAAGCGGGGAGATCGACAACGATCAATACGAGCGGCAGCTGGTTCAGGCGAGCTTTACGATTGAGTCCCAACGCATACAGAGCCTTATTGAGCTGACCCGTCGAGTGGTCAACGACCTGCAGGGCCTTGTCGCGGAGCATCCGGGTCGTGATTCACCGCAGCCGGGCCCTTCATGGCGGCCGTAAAGCTCTGACATGAGGGGCATCTGCGGCGAGGCGGCTTTCCTCCTCGCCGCGGTGCGGGCACACACCCTGTTACCTACTCCCGATCATGCGATATCTGGATACCGCAGTCGTCGTGTCCTGAGATGGTCTGCTGGTCGCTCCATTGAAAAAGGAGTGATCATGGACGCTATCCCACCCAACCCGCCATTGACGCCGCCTGCGTCGCCCGCTCAGCCCGCCAGCTCGGTAAAGCCGATTGCAACGAAAAGCCTGCACGGTGCATTCCTCGAAAAAGCCATTCCCGAATGGCTGACCCAAGCGTCGACCTCGCGGCGTCAGGCCCTGAAAGATACCCACACGGAACTGCCAGCCTGGTATCGCAGCGCCTCGACCGCCCAGCGCGAGACCTTGCATGACAGTACGCGGGCGAGCGTGGTCGCGCAGAACCGGCTGGATAAGACCATGGCCTCGTTCCAGGACATCGAAGCCTTTGCCCGGCCCTTGCTGCTCGAGGCGCTGAACGACCAGTTTCAACTGAAGGTCGACGTCGACAAAACCTTGCTGTGTCTAAAGCGCCCGCTGGAAGCGGGTATTTTCGCCATTGAATTGTCTTCCTTTGAGGTTCTTGAACTCTCGATGCTGGACGCGGCGCTGCATAACTTTGAAGCCTACGAATGCGAGGCCGGGGCCTACCATACGACCTCCGGTTTCGTCACCGCCGGCACTGCGCCGCAGGAGTACGAGGCGGTGACGCTTGCGCTGACGGTCAGCCAGTTCCTGACGCTGTGTCGCAGCCTCGACATCGGCAGGCAGTACCAGACCTACCTGCAAGCATTCTTTCACCCGACCGACGCCGTGGCCGAGACGGCGTTTCGCGAACAGTTCATCAGTAGTCAGAAAGCCGCGATGCGTGCTGCTGCCGAGCTGGCCTTGCTGAAAAAAGACATTGAGCCTGCGCACTACGCCATGATCGTCTCGGTCGTCGACGGCGAATTGAACCCGCGGGTCGGCAACAAACCTGTCTGGTTCAGGGACTTGTCGGTGATGAATAAACGCATGACCGGCTGCGTGGTGTTCGCCGTCAGCGACAAGTACCGCTACGCCGATGAATGGATCATTTATATCCCCCATGACCCCGAGCATCCCTTCAAGTGCTACCGCGGCTCGGAGGATCAGCAGGAGTTCAAACGGCTGCTCACCGCACGCACTGGCGAGCAGGCCAAGAGCGCCGAGCCGACCGCATATCAGCGTTTCCTCAGCCAGTTTCTGGCTTACGACCAGCGCCCCTATTTCTTCAGCCAATTCACCCGCAAGGCCGCCGACTCGCCGAGCGATCACTGGCGAACGCCCTGGCGGACCATCATCGATCTGGTGAGCCGCGGCGCGGTCTTTACCCGGATCAGGGAATTACCACCGCCGCCAGCGGCGAAACTGGAACCGGAGCCTGACCCTTACATTGCGCCGAATGCTTTTCTGCACCGGGGCCGAGGCCTTTGGGCGAGCAATCAGGACCTCTGGGAGTATCTCTACAAGGAGAGCCGCGCCAAGGTGCTGGCCGACGCTCGCAGCCACGCGGTACCCAGCGCTGATGTCGATGTGAAGGCGCGCGAAGCCAAGCTTGCGCATTTGCTTCAGATCGGCCTGCTGGGGCTGAACATGGTGTCGATGTTCGTGCCCGTGCTGGGTGAAGTGATGATGGTGGTGATGGCCGGCCAGTTGTTGTACGAGACCCTTGAAGGCGCGATCGAGTGGGGCGAGGGCGACCGTCGGGCGGCCAAGGATCATCTGCTCGATGTCGCCGAGAACCTGGCACAGATTGCGCTGATGGCGGGCGTCGGTCTCGCGGTGCGCAAGTTCAGCGCCGCCCGGCCTGAACCGGTGCTTGAAAAGCTCGAGCCGGTGACGCTGCCCGATGGCCAGACTCGCTTGTGGCGGCCCGACTTGAGCGCTTATGAATCCTCGGTTTCATTGGCCAACAGCGCCGGTCCAAACCAGATGGGGCAGCATCTGATCGACGGCAAAACCTATATTCGTCAGGGCAGCAAGGTCTACCAACAAGTGTTCGATGAGTCGCTGGGCAAATGGCGAATCAAGCACCCGAGCGATTCCGGCGCCTGGCAGCCGGTACTCGACAGCAACGGCCGCGGCGCCTGGCGGCATAACCTGGAGCGCCCGCTGCAATGGGATCGGTTGACGTTGTTGCGGCGCGTGGGCCACGCCACGGAGGCGTTTTCTGACAGCGAGATGATCCGGCTTGGCGAGGTCAGCGGCGTCAGTGACGACGCCTTGCGCAAAATGCACGTCGATCACGCGCCGCCACCGCCAGAACTGTCTGAGGCCATGCGGCTGTTCAAGGCCGATAGGGAGACGGCGAGCGTTATCGAACAATTGCGCGGGACGACGCCCGTTGACGCGCTGTCGTTGTATGCGTTGCCGCTGGTCACCGAAATGCCGCGCTGGCCGGCCAATCGGGCGCTAGAGGTGTTTGACGGGCCGCAGTTGTCTGGCAAGTCCATCCGCTATGGCGTCGAGCGCCGCGTGCGCGGCGTGGGCGTGAAGTCGCCGATCCAGGTATCGCGCGCTGACATCCTCAACGGCGAGCTGCCGGCGCGCATTCTGGCTGGACTCGACGAACCAGAAATCACCCGCCTGCTCGGTGCAGAAGGCGCGCGCGTACGCGCCGCCCGAGCCGACGAGTTCGGCAAGCAGATTGCCGATTTCGCCCAGGTCCGCCAGCCGGCGATTTTTGCCAGCCTCTACAAGGGCACCGAAATCATGGCTCCTGAGGTCAAGCGTTTACAGAGCGCCTGTCCAGGACTCAGCGAATCGGCGGCAGAGGAGGTGCTGGCGCAGGCCCATCCCGATGATCTGGCACAGTTCAGCTCAACCCGGCGCGTCCCGCTGCGCATGCTCGAGAAGGCGCGCTGGTATACCGACCAAGGCCGACAAGTGCGGGCTTACGCCGGTCTGCGCAGCGAAAATATCGCCTCGGCGGACAGCCGGCGCCTGGCCTTGCAAACGCTGCAAAACCTGCCGGGCTGGCCGAACAACCTGCGCCTGGAAGTTCGCGAGGGCAGTCGCCACGGGGCGCTGCTCGACAGCATCGGCAGCGAGACGGCGCTGGAGAAAAAATACCTGATCAAACAAGGCCCGCAATTTCAGGCGTTCGATGAGCGTGGCGAAACGCTCAACAGCCTGCCGACAGCGGGCGACAACTTTTATGCCTCAGTCATGCACGCGTTGCCCGATGGCGCACGGCGCAGCCTGGGCGTGCCAGAGGTGAATCAATCGGCTGAGCTGCAACGCCGGATCATCGCTTACGCCGGTCAGCATCGTGGCGACGCGCCGGCACTTCTGAAACCGCAGGCGAAATGGCTCAAGCCGCCTGCCCGGGTTAATAAATCCTTGATCGGCTATCCCGCCAGCGGGCGAGGCCCGAACCTGGACCCGATCCTCAACGCACGGGTGCGCGATCTTTATCCGGGCATGAGCGAACAACAAGCCAACGGCTTCATTCTGGAGCAGTGGCAGGCGGGCAAGGACAGCAGAGCAATTGCCGAACTGTTGCAGGTCCGCCGGCAGGAATGGGTGCAACTCAACGCCGCACTGGACACCTGGGCGGGGCCGGCTGTAGCACCATGGGAACGATCCGGCACTGATCACAAGCTGCGCACCGCGCAAGCCCTCAAGGATTGCTGGCGCAATGCGCCGATCGCCACGCAGACGGCCGGCGCCGATCGGCTTTCCATTATCAGTTACGACCCTTTGCCAGCGCTGGACGCGGATTTTTCACACGTACTTGACTTGACTGTTGGCGGGGGCGGGATGACCGATGCCAATGCCGATGCTTTTCTGAACCGTTTCCCCAATCTGGAAAGACTGGTGCTGGGTGAGCGCGGGAGTCTGCTTGTTTCCCATATGATGTACGAACAGGCACTGACGAACCTGCCGTCGACAGTGACCCGCATGACCGCGCTGAGAAGCCTCAAATTCAGGACCTCTGCCCCCGCGATAGCCAGTGAATTTTCCCGTCGGCTAGGCGCGCTGACTGCGCTTGAAACGCTTCATTTCAACTACGCGGGAACCGGTCCGCTAACGTCGGCGAACCTCGATCTTGCGCCATTGACGCACCTGCGAAAACTCACGATCGACGCGCCAGGCCTGGCGCAGTGGCCGGACTCGTTGCAAGCGCTTCCCGAGCTACAACGACTTGACCTTTCGCAGACCTCGATTGCCTCGATTCCGGATGCGCTCTATATCGGTCGAGAAAGACTCTGGGCGGGCCTGTCGCTGGACTGGTCGAGGTTTTCCTATGAGACGTTCCGGCCGGCCTATGAGTATGTCACCCGATATATGGGCTCATGGGGGCACCTGGTGGATGTCGACTTGATGGTTCGCCAATATTGCGCCGGCGAGCTTGAGTTTCTGACGGGCGAGTCCGGACATATCAACCCGTTGCCGCAAAGCATCATGAGTGCATGGGACACACCCGCGACCCGGCTCAAGGCGGTTATCGCCTTGCGCGCGGAACATACCGGGATTTTCCGCCAGTTTTATCAACCCACAACCTCCGGCGGCTTGCGTACGGCGTTACCGATACCGCGCTGGCAGGCGCAACCCAACGCCAGGGTGGTGCGTGCACTGGAGCGAAGCTGGCGCGCGGCCGTACGCAAACGCTACAGCCTGGAACCGGCTGCCCAGCCCGCCAATTCGATGGAGTGGAATGCTGGCATCAACCATGATGATCCCACCGTATTCGAACTTCGCGACACCGCGTGGGTGCAGGGCGAGCCGTCCATCAGTGAGCTGCCACGATTGCCGGCGGGCACCTTTTCCAAGGTACAGACCGTGCGCCTGGACCGCCTGACAGTACCCGTCGAGCAGATTCGCGATTTCCTTCAGGCATTCAGCGGCACGCAGCACTTGGAGATCACCGCCAGCGGGCTGACGGAAGTTCCGATCCGTGCGGGTGACCTGGCGCAACTGACGCGCCTGGACCTGTCGTTCAATCGGATCATCGTCACGCCTGCGGTTCAGGCCCAGTTCAATGGCTTGAAGGGCCTTGAATATCTCAATGCGCGCCTGAATCAACTTACGGCCCTCGACGTCACGGCGATGCCCCGCCTCAAGGCTCTGAATCTAAGCTCCAACGGCCTCATGGCATGGCCGGCGGGCGCCGAAGGCCTGGCGCAATTGCAGTCGCTCGACCTGCGTTACAACAGCATCGCGACACTGCCGGAATCGGTGCTTGCCGACGATGAGCTGCTGCTCAAGACCAGCCTGAGCAGTAACCTCTTCAACCCTGATGGCGGAGCGGCTCTGGCGGCGGCACGGCAGCGTATCGAAACCACTAAAGGTTTGCCCGAGGGGGCCTTGAAACGCTTTGAATTGGAATCCGTATCGCTGCAGATGCCTGCCAACGACCCGCCATCGGACACTGCGCGGTCTCTCCTCAGGCATTTATTACCATTGCCTCGCCAGACTGGTGCGGCGCCCGGAGCCGAGAGTTTCGTCGATCGACTGCTGGATCTGCATCCGGTGATTGCCAGGGATCAGGCACTGCAATGGCTGGCGCAGCTACGCAACGAGGGGCTGACGGATGTGCAGATCGACGCCCGCTTAACGCAATGGGCACAGTCCGCTGAGTCACTGACGCGGCGGTTGAACGGCTGGATTTTTACCCGGGTTCCGGTGACGGGCGCGACCGCCGTGTCGGCGCAGAGTCGTCAGCTCGCCGCGCTGAAAATTCGCGAGTGCTGGCAGGACGGGTTGATCGGCGACACCCAAGAGGCTGGGCGCACGCTGGATCTCACGAGGCTGTACACCGGGGATTTGCCGTCGTTGTCGAGCGCGTTTGCTCGCGTGCGCACCTTGAATCTCACCGGCTGCGGATTCTCCGTAGAGAGTTTCAACGCGTTCAGCAGTGATTTTCCTGGGGTGACCCGCCTGGTTCTCAACGGTAACGTCCTGCGCGTGCTGCCGGACGCCATCCAGAACCTGGCCGGGCTCGAGCGCCTGGAGCTGAGCGGCAACAGTTTTGCGGACGCGCGAAGCGTGTACGCCAGTGCAGGTGCCGAGCGTCTGCGCTGGCTGGATCTGAGCCATAACCAATTGGATGAGTTCGAAGCAGGCGGGTTGCGCAGGCTCGAAACCTTGAAGCTTGACCACAATGGTCTGAATGACTGGCCAGACGGCGTACTCGAACTTCAGCATCTGCGCGCCCTGGACCTGAGGGGCAACGACATCCGACAGTTCCCGGACCGCTTGTTGGGCGGCAACCATGAAGGGCTGGTTGCAGGCACGGACTTGTCGGAAAACCCGCTGACGCTCAACAGCCTGGAGCAGCTCAGGGATTACAGCGCGGCGAACGCAGATCGTGACGTGATGGGCTACTCGAGAACGCAGCTGGACCGTGAAATAGAGCGATTGCAAGAAACGGACAGCACCTCCGGTTCCGATTCTGACTCGGACCTCGACAGCGATAGCGATGGCGACCAAGCGGGCGGCGCCAGGCGCGCTGACCCGCATGCCGGCGTCGAGGCGGGCGAGATCATCGAAAACCCCCAACAAGAGGTTGGCGCTGCGGCGATGGACATCTGGCTCACCCTCGCCCCTGACGATGTGCGAGTGGCGCGGCAAACGCTGTGGCGGCAACTGGCTCAAGAGGCCAACCATGAAGCATTTTTTCATTTGCTCTCGAGATTACCGGATACGCTCGAGTTCAAGCTGGCGGGCGCCGATCTGACTCAACGGGTGTGGCAGGTCATGCAGGCCGCTGGGGAAAATACCGAGTTGCGCGAGCTGTTGTTTATCGACGCCCAGACCCATTACACCTGCAGCGATGGACGAATCCTCTCGTTCAGTGAGTTGGAAACACGGGCTTACGAGTACACCGCGCTGCGCGATATTCCGCGGCATCGCCCGGAACAGCGAGGCCGGGCCCTGGTCGATCTGACGCGACGTCTGTTTCGCCTGGACAGGGTCGACAAGCTGGCGGAAGCCGCCGCGAAAAACAAAGACCGCGCGGAAATTCGCCTGCAATACCGAATCGCATTGGCTCGCGGCTGGCCGGACGGCCTGGAGTTGCCAGCGCAACCGGAGCATATGCTGTATGGCACGCCGATTCGCGGACAGAGACTGGAGACGGCCCGCGCCGCTGTTCTGGCAGACGAGGCGTCGGGTCTGTTTCTGGAGGACCTGATCGCCCGTGACTACTGGATTCGCTATCTGGAGGAGCGCTACGGCGAAACGTTCGCGGAGCTTGAGCGCGATGCCACCCGGCGTCAGGGAGAAATTGAAGATGCGCATCTGGACTGGATCGACAACGAGGAGACGAATAGCCGTTATCTGGAAGCGCTGACGCGGTTTCAGATCGAACGAGCAGAAGCACGTACGCAGGCGCTCATGACGCTGTCTCGCGCAGAGTTGCAAGCACCGGCAACCCCGGCAACCCCGGCGTCACCGCAACCCGGCCCGTCATGGCGCCCGTGAGCGCGACGTTGAACACGCCCGGGAGCACGCCGCTCCCGGGCGTGGCACACCTCAGTTGTCGTAACCCAGGTTCGGCGCCAGCCAGCGTTCGGTCACGCTCAGTTCCTGACCTTTGCGCGAGGTGTAGCTCTGCACCTGGTCCTTGTCGATTTTGCCGACCGCAAAATACTGCGCCTGCGGATGGGCGAAGTACCAGCCACTGACCGCGGCAGCAGGGAACATCGCGTAGTGTTCGGTCAGGAACACGCCGCTGCGGCCCGCGCGCATCTCGGCCGCTTCCGGGTCGAGCAGGGTGAACAGCGCGGCTTTCTCGGTGTGGTCCGGGCAGGCCGGGTAGCCAGGAGCGGGGCGGATGCCACGGTATTGCTCTTTGATCAGCGCTTCGTTATCCAGCGTTTCATCCTTGGCGTAACCCCAATGCTCTTTGCGCACCTGCTGGTGCAGCCATTCGGCACAGGCCTCGGCCAAACGGTCGGCGAGGGCCTTGACCATGATCGAGTTGTAGTCGTCGCCAGCGTCCTGATAGGCCTTGGCGACTTCTTCGGCACCGATGCCGGCGGTGGTGATAAAGCCGCCGACGTAGTCGGTGATTTCGCTGTCCTTCGGCGCGACGAAGTCGGCGAGGCAGAAGTTCGGTTTGCCGTCGGTCTTGATGATCTGCTGACGCAGGTGATGCAGTTTGGCCATTGGCTTGCCGTCATCGTCGTACAGCTCGATGTCGTCTTCGTTCACCTGGTTGGCCGGCCAGAAACCGAACACGGCGCGGGCGCTGATCAGTTTTTCGTCGATCAGCTTGGCGAGCATCTCCTGGGCGTCCTTGTACAGCGCAGTGGCGGCTTCACCAACCACTTCGTCTTCGAGGATGCGCGGGAACTTGCCAGCCAGATCCCAGGAAATGAAGAACGGCGTCCAGTCGATGTATTCGGCCAGGACCTTGAGGTCGATGTTGTCCAGCACTTTGCTGCCGGTAAAGCTCGGTTTGACCGGCTGGTAGCTGGCCCAGTCGAACTGCGGTTTCTTGGCGATGGCGGCGGCGTAGCTCAGGCGCTCGGTGCGCGCGCTGCGGTTGGAGGTGCGCTCGCGAACATCAATATATTCCAGGCGGGTTTTCTCGACGAAACCGGCCTTCAATTCCTTGGAAAGCAACTGCGTTGCCACACCCACGGCGCGTGAGGCGTCAGTCACGTAAATCACCGCGTCGTTGCTGTACTTCGGCTCGATCTTCACGGCGGTGTGCGCTTTGGAAGTCGTTGCACCACCAATCATCAGCGGCAGGTGGAAATCCTGGCGCTGCATCTCGCGAGCGACGTGGACCATCTCGTCCAGCGATGGAGTGATCAGGCCGGAGAGGCCGATGATGTCGCATTTCTCTTCTTTGGCGACCTGCAGAATCTTCTCGGCCGGCACCATTACCCCAAGGTCGACGATGTCGTAGCCGTTGCAGCCGAGTACCACGCCGACGATGTTCTTGCCGATGTCATGCACGTCACCCTTGACCGTGGCCATGAGAATCTTGCCCTTGGCCTCCGGCTTGTCGCCTTTTTCCAGTTCGATGAACGGGATCAAGTGAGCCACGGCCTGCTTCATCACCCGGGCGGATTTGACCACCTGCGGCAGGAACATTTTGCCAGCGCCGAACAGGTCACCGACGATGTTCATGCCGGACATCAGCGGACCTTCGATGACTTCGATCGGACGGGCGAACGACTGGCGCGATTCTTCGGTGTCCTCGACGATGTGCGTGGTGATGCCTTTGACCAGCGCATGCTCCAGACGCTTGTTGACGTCCCAGTTGCGCCACTCTTCGGTCTCGGCTTCCTTGACGCTGCCGTCGCCCTTGTACTTGTCGGCGATGGCGAGCAGGGCGTCGGTGCCTTCCGGCGTGCGGTTGAGGATCACGTCTTCAACGGCGTCGCGCAGCTCGACCGGGATCTGATCGTAGATCTCCAGCTGGCCGGCGTTGACGATGCCCATGGTCAGGCCCGCGCGGATGGCGTGCAGCAGGAACACCGAATGGATCGCCTCGCGCACCGGGTTGTTGCCGCGGAACGAGAACGACACGTTGGACACACCGCCGGACGTCAGCGCGTACGGCAGTTCGTCGCGGATGTAGGCGCAGGCGTTAATGAAGTCCACGGCATAGTTGTTGTGTTCTTCGATACCGGTGGCAACGGCGAAGATGTTCGGGTCGAAAATGATGTCTTCCGGCGGGAAGCCGACTTCGTTGACCAGAATGTCGTAGGAGCGCTTGCAGATTTCCTTTTTGCGCGCCTCGGTGTCGGCCTGACCGGCTTCATCGAACGCCATCACCACCACGGCGGCGCCATAGCGCTTGCACAGTCTGGCGTGATGGATGAATTGCTCGACGCCTTCTTTCATGCTGATCGAGTTGACGATGCCCTTGCCCTGAATGCACTTGAGGCCGGCTTCGATGACTTCCCATTTCGACGAGTCGATCATGATCGGCACGCGCGAGATGTCCGGCTCGCCGGCAATCAGATTGAGGAAGGTCACCATGGCCTTCTTCGAATCGAGCATGCCCTCGTCCATGTTGATGTCGATCACCTGCGCGCCGGCCTCGACCTGCTGCAGGGCGACTTCCAGGGCTTCGGTGTAGTTGTCTTCACGGATCAGACGGGCGAATTTTGCCGAACCGGTGATGTTGGTGCGCTCGCCGACGTTGACGAACAGCGAGTTGCGATCGATGGTGAACGGCTCCAGGCCCGACAGGCGGCAGGCCTTGGGAATGTCCGGAATTTGCCGCGGCGCATAACCGGCGACCGCGTTGGCGATGGCTTCGATGTGGCCCGGCGTGGTGCCGCAGCAGCCACCGACAATGTTGAGGAAGCCGCTCTGGGCGAACTCTTCGATGACTTTGGCGGTTTGCGCCGGCAGTTCGTCGTACTCGCCGAACTCGTTGGGCAGGCCGGCGTTCGGGTGTGCGGAAACGTGGGTGCTGGCCTTGTTCGACAGCTCTTCCAGGTAGGGACGCAACTCGCTGGCGCCGAGGGCGCAGTTCAGACCGACCGAAATTGGCTTGGCATGGGCCACCGAGTTCCAGAACGCTTCGGTGGTCTGGCCGGAGAGGGTTCGGCCAGACGCATCGGTGATGGTCCCGGAGATCATGATCGGCAGTTCGATGTGCAGCTCTTCAAACACGCCCTGCACGGCGAAAATCGCGGCTTTGGCGTTGAGGGTGTCGAAGATGGTTTCGATCAGGATCAGGTCGGCGCCGCCCTCGATCAGGCCTTTGGTGGCTTCGGTGTAGTTCTCCACCAGCTCATCGAAGGTCACGTTGCGGTAGCCGGGGTTGTTGACGTCAGGCGACAGCGAGCAGGTGCGACTGGTAGGCCCGAGCACGCCGGCGACGAAACGCGGCTTGGCCGGGTTCTCGGCAGTCTTGGCGTCGGCGATCTTGCGTGCCAGCCGTGCGCCTTCTACGTTTAGCTCATACGCCAGCTCTTCCATGCCGTAGTCGGCCATGGAAATGCGCGTGGCGTTGAAGGTGTTGGTTTCGAGAATGTCGGCGCCGGCGTCCAGATAGGCTTTTTCGATGCCGCCGATCACGTCGGGACGGGTGATCACCAGGAGGTCGTTGTTACCCTTGACGTCGCTTGGCCAGTCCGCGAAGCGTTTGCCGCGGTAATCCTGCTCCTCGAGCTTGTAGCTCTGGATCATCGTGCCCATCCCGCCGTCGAGAATCAGGATGCGCTCTTTGAGGGCTTGCTTGAGAGCTTGAAGGCGGACGCTGCGATCGGACATGTGGACTACTCGGAAAGACCATTACGAAGGAACGGGATCATAACAAACCTGTGCGCTTTTAGAGCATGTTCGGCTTTTGCATGAATATCGCTCATGTTGGTACGGTCGTCATAACGGTAGAATCGCCGCCTTTTTTCACAATCGGGATCAGCAGCATGCCGTACCGCGTCATCAGTTTTCTGTTGCTGGTCCTGAGCGGGAGCGCTGCGGCGCAGGATCCTGCGATCTCGTCCTCCATTTCCTACAGCCGTAATATCCAACCGATCTTTACCGAGAAGTGCGTCGCGTGCCACGCCTGCTACGACTCGGCCTGCCAGCTCAACCTGGGCAGTGGCGAAGGCGCCGCCCGTGGCGCGAGCAAGATGCCGGTGTATGACGGCGAACGCACCCAGGCCGCGCCGACCACGCGACTGTTCTACGACGCGTTTGGCAAACGCGCCTGGCAGCAGAAAGACTTCTATTCGGTGCTCGATGCCCAAGGCAGCCAGGCCGCACTGATGGCGCGCATGCTCGAACTCGGCCACAAGACCCCGCTGACGCCGAACGCCAAGTTGCCGCAAGACATTGTTCTGGGGCTCAACCGCAATAATCTGTGCGCGATGCCTGGCGAGTTCGACGCGTATGCCGGTGCGCACCCGAAGGAAGGCATGCCGCTGGCCGTCACCGGGTTGACCGATCAGCAATATCAGACTTTGCAGCGCTGGCTGGCGTCCGGTGCGCCGATTGACGAGCAAAACCTGGCGCCGAGCGCGCAAGAGGCTATGCAGATCGTGCAGTGGGAAAATCTGCTCAACGCCCCGGGCGCACGGCAAAGTCTGGTGGGCCGCTGGCTCTACGAGCACTGGTATCTGGCGCACATCTATTTCAAGGACGGCGCGCCTGGGCGTTATTTCCAGTGGGTGCGTTCGCGCACGCCGAGCGGCCAGCCGATCGACCTGATCGCCACCCGTCGTCCCAACGACGACCCGGGCACTCAGGTGTATTACCGCTTGTGGCCGGTGCAAGGGGTGATCGTGCACAAGACGCACATCACTTATCCGCTGAGCGCGGCGAAAATGGCGCGGATCAAAAGCCTGTTCTACAGCGGCAACTGGCAAGTCAGCGCGCTGCCGGGTTATGGCCCGCAGAGCCGGGCCAATCCGTTTGCCACATTCGAGGCGATCCCGGCGCAGGCGCGCTATCAGTTCATGCTCGATAACGCCGAGTATTTTGTGCGTACCTTTATTCGCGGGCCGGTGTGTCGTGGGCAGATTGCGACCGATGTGATCCGCGACAATTTCTGGGCGCTGTTCCAGGCTCCGGAACATGACTTGTACATCACCGATCCGAACTATCGGGGCCAGGCCACGCCGTTACTGGCCATGCCCGGGCAGAACGACGACGTAGGCAGCATCTTGAGCCTGTGGCGCAATTACCGCGACAAGCGCAACGAATACGAAGCCCTGCGCCGCGACAGCTACGCCGACCTGCCGGCGCCGAGCTGGTCGACTCTGTGGGCCGGCAACGACAATGCGCTGCTGAGCATCTTCCGCCACTTCGACAGTGCGTCGGTGACCAAAGGCCTGATCGGTGACGTGCCGCAGACGATGTGGCTGTTCGACTATCCGCTGCTGGAACGCACCTATTACCAGTTGGCGGTCAACTTCGATGTGTTCGGCAACGTCTCCCATCAGGCGCAGACGCGGTTGTATTTCGACCTGATCCGCAACGGCGCCGAGCAGAACTTCCTGCGCCTGATGCCGGCCGATTCCCGCGAGGATTACCTCAACGACTGGTATCAGAACAGCGGGCAATTGAAGATGTGGCTCGATTACGAAGCCATCGACGACGACAAGCCGACCGGGCTGAAACTCGACGATAAAAATCCGAAACGCGATTTTGCCCGGCAGTTGCTGGCGCGCTATGGCGATCTCAATGCCCGGCCGGACCCGATCAACCGCTGCGACGGCGCCTATTGCTCACGACCGAATATCGACCCGGCACTGCAGAACGCCGAGCAGGCCTTGAGTCGTCTGGCCTCGCGTCCGGCCGCTGGCTTGCGGGTCATCGACCAGATGCCGGAAGCAACGATGCTGCGCGTCGAAACCGCCAGCGGCCGGCGCGAGGTCTACAGCCTGATGCGCAATCGTGCTCACAGCAACGTGGCGTTCCTGCTCGGCGAATCATTGCGCTATCAGCCGGGACTGGACACGTTGACGATCTATCCGGGCGTACTCAGCAGCTACCCGAACTTCATGTTCAACGTCCCGGCCGAGCAAGTGCCGGCCTTCGTCGATGCCATGGAAAACGCCAGAGACGCCAACCGTTTCGAGAAAATCGTCGAACGCTGGGGGATTCGTCGCAGTCATCCGCAATTCTGGTTCTACTTCCACGACTTGAGCCAGTACCTCCATGAGACCGATCCCGTGGAGGAGGGCGTGCTGGATATGAATCGGTACGAGAACCTGTGAGCGATTACTACTGCTGCCATTGAAAAAATTGGCACAAACCTTGTGGGAGCGAGCTTGCTCGCGAAGCCCGGTCAGGCAACATCCGCCTTGAATGTGCCACCGCTTTCGCGAGCAAGCCCGCTCCCACAGGGGATGCAGGGTGAACTATCGAGAATCTTTCCCGACAAAAATACTAGGACTTTGTCCGGCGCAATGATTGGCGTAAACTGCGCCCAAGCCTGCGAGGAGTTTCCATGACCGCTATTACCATTACTGACGCCGCCCACGATTACCTGGCCGATCTGCTTTCCAAGCAGAACACCCCGGGTATCGGCATCCGCGTCTTCATCACCCAGCCTGGCACCCAGTACGCCGAAACCTGCATTGCCTACTGCAAGCCGGGCGAAGAGAAACCCGAAGACACCGCGCTGGGGCTGAAAAGCTTCACTGCGTACATCGACTCGTTCAGCGAAGCGTTTCTCGATGACGCCGTCGTCGACTACGCCACCGACCGCATGGGCGGCCAGCTGACCATCAAGGCGCCTAACGCCAAAGTCCCGATGGTCAACGCCGACAGCCCGGTCAACGAGCGCATCAATTATTACCTGCAAACCGAAATCAACCCGGGGCTGGCCAGCCACGGCGGTCAGGTCAGCCTGATCGATGTGGTTGAAGACGGCATCGCTGTCCTGCAGTTCGGTGGCGGTTGCCAGGGCTGCGGCCAGGCCGATGTCACCCTGAAGGAAGGCATCGAGCGCACCTTGCTCGAGCGTATCCCCGAACTCAAGGGCGTGCGCGACGTGACTGACCACACGCAAAAAGAAAACGCCTACTACTGAGTAAGGCGTTCCTGTGGCGAGGGAGCTTGCTCCCGCTGGGCTGCGTAGCAGACCCACGATTCTGGGCCGCTTCGCGCCCCGGCGGGAGCAAGCTCCCTCGCCACA